>CBFGVE010000053.1:0-10685 GCA_965651915.1 uncultured bacterium | reverse complement strand
TTGGACTGCTCGCGCTCGGTGTCGTGGCTGGACCCTACGTGCTCGACCAGCTCTCGCCCGACTTCCTTCACGCCTCCTACGACCTGCGGCTCATGGCGCTCGTGGTCATCCTCCTGCGCGCCGGTTTCGAACTGAGCCGCAAAGCCCTGGCGCGGGCGGGCTGGCGGACCCTGCTGCTCGCCTTCGTACCCGGCCTTGTCGAGGGCGGATGCGTGGCCCTGCTGGGCCCCCGCTTTCTGCCGCTAACCCACTTGGAGTCGGCCCTGCTCGGCTTCATCCTCTGCGCGGTGTCGCCCGCCGTCGTCGTGCCCCTGATGATCCGCTTCATCGAGGATCGACGGGGCGCCCGCAAGGGTATCCCCACGATGATCCTCGCCGCCGCCTCGCTCGATGACGTCTTCGCCATCACCATCTTTTCCTTACTCATGGGGCTCTATATGGGCGAGTCCACCGGCGTGGCCTGGACGCTGGCCGGCATTCCCGTCGCCATCCTGCTAGGCCTCGCGGCGGGCGGGCTGCTGGGCCTTGTCCTGCTACGGCTTTTCGACCGGTTCAATCCCCGCGCCACCAAGCGGGTGCTGATCGTGCTGGGATGCTCGATTCTCCTGATCCGGGTGCAGGAGCTGCTCGAAGGGGCCGTACCCTTCGCCGCCCTGCTCGCGGTGATGGCGGCGGGCTTCGTCATTCTCGAAAAGCGCGAGCACATGGCCCACGAGATCTCGGCCAAGCTGGGGAAGATCTGGATCTTCGCCTCCATCCTGCTCTTCACCCTGGTGGGGGCGCAGGTGGACCTGCCGGTGGCCCGCGAGGCAGGCCTCGCCGGGCTGGGCCTGATCGCCTGCGGATTAGTAGCCCGTAGTGCTGGGGTACTGCTCTGCCTGTGGCGCAGTCCGCTGAACGCGGGCGAGCGCCTCTTCGCGGTCGTCGCCTACTGGCCGAAGGCCACGGTGCAGGCGGCGATTGGCGCGGTCCCGCTGGGCCTGATGCTCCAGGCCGGACGCGACCCGGCGGCCGGCCGGGTGATCCTCGCCGTCGCGGTGCTCAGCATTTTGGTCACCGCCCCCCTAGGCGCCTGGGCCATAGGCTGGGCCGGCCCCCGCCTGCTTGCCGTAGACACGACCGAGGAGCGCGACGCCCTCGACGCCGCGCGGGAAAGCCGGGCCTAGCCCCCCTTTCACCCCCGCCCCGGCTCACCGGGACGGTTCGCCCTACCTGGCGCAGGCTGAGGCCGGGCGCGAATCCGCGGCGGAGCACCGATCCTCCGACCCCGCAGCCACTTAACGGTCTTTAGCGGCGGATGAGGAGACTTCAGAGTGATTTGGCATCAAAGAATGCGTATTTCTTGTGGCAGTCTCCGCACCCCTCGCGCTAGAATCCGGCCATGTTTCGTACTTTACAGCACCCGATTCTGGCACAGAAGAGCGTCGCCGAGTTTTTCGCCGGCATCGGGCTGGTCCGCCTGGGCCTCGAACCCGCCGACTGGCGGGTCGTATTCGCCAACGATATCGCCGAGGACAAGGAGCGCCTCTACGCTGGGCATTTCCGCGACAACCCCTCGCATTTTCTCCGGCAAGACATCCACACCCTGAATGCTGCCAGCGTTCCTTCGACGACGCTCGCTACCGCGTCCTTTCCCTGTACCGACTTATCTCTGGCCGGCATGCGGCGGGGACTAAGCGGAAAGCACTCCTCCGCCTTCTGGGGCTTTGTCCGCATTCTCGACGAACTCGGAGACCGCAAGCCGCCCATCGTCATGCTAGAGAACGTCGCGGGGTTCCTGACCTCGCACGAAGGTAGAGATTTTCAATCGGCCCTGCTCGCCCTAAACCAGCTCGGCTATGCCGTGGACGCCTTTATCCTGGACGCGGCCCGCTTCGTTCCGCAAAGCCGGGTCCGGCTTTTTGTTGTCGGTCGCCATATGGCCGAGCGCGGCCGCTGGAAGGTCTACGACAACCCATCCTTTCTTGAATCCGCCTTGCGACCCAAGGCCCTGGCCCAATTCATTTTCGATCATCCCGAGATTTCCTGGGGGCTCCGAACCCTCCCCATCCCCCCACGCAGCGCAGCACATAAAATCGACCATCTTCTTGAAAAGCTACCCGACACCCATCCTGCGTGGTGGAGCGAAGAACGGACCCGCTATCTGGCCAGCCAGATGAGCGACCGGCACGCCCAGATACTCGGGCAGATGATGCATAATAAAAAGTGGTCCTCGGGCACGGTCTTCAGGAGGGTGAGGAATGGGCTCTCGAGAGCCGAGTTGCGGACCGATGGTGTTGCGGGCTGCCTTAGAACCCCAAAGGGAGGCAGCGCGAAGCAGATACTTATCCAGGCCGGCTACGGCCGGGTCAGAGCCCGGCTGTTGACGGCCCGCGAATGCGCTCGGCTGATGGGCGCGGACGAGTTCTTCCTGGACAATGTGGGGCTGAACGAGGCTCTTTTCGGATTTGGCGATGCCGTCTGCGTTCCCGTCATTAGCTGGATCGCCGAAAACTACCTGAACCCGCTGGTGGAGGAGATGCTGTCCGAGCCCACACGAGAGGAGAACGAAATCTACTCATGCAAAACCGCCGGCTAATCGCGAAAAAACTCGAGGCTTTCCGTTTGAACCATCGCATCACGGGCAAAGGCTCGCTCTCGGTTGTGCTGACGCTGACCCGCAGCGCGGCCTCCATGCCTTTTCCCCTCCACCCCGCAACCTTCCAGACCGGGAAAAAGGGCCAGGTGACGGGTCTTAGCGGCGGGGCGGTGAAGGCCATTCTCAAGGAATACGGTATTGATCGGACTTTGGCTGAAGAGGGTGGACGCACCAGTCGCGGCAGCATGGGGCTCATGGAGAGCTATGTGAACCTGCTTAACGAGTTCCACGATGCCGGGCTGTTGGACTTCAAGGAGATCGAGACCTGGTGGATTTCCCAAGTGAAGCAGTTTTTCGCCGCACAGCCCATCAGGATAAAGCCGGATGTTTCGAAATCCCTGCGCTGTATCGTGCTGGCGCTGATCGCGGCCGCCCAGGAGCGGCAGCGGGAGTGCTCGGGCACCATGGTGGTTGGGGCGGTGCTGGAACATCTTGTCGGCGCCAAGCTTTCCGTCGCGTTGCCCAAGGCGAAGATCCATCACAAAGGTTTTTCCGTGGCCGATGCCAGCTCTCAGGCCAAGGGCGATTTTCTCATCGGCGACACCTCCATCCATGTCACCACAGCTCCGACCGAGGCGCTGGCGAGAAAGTGCCTGTCCAACCTGGGCGAAGGCTTGCGCCCTCTGGTCGTGACCACCGAGGCGGGTCTGGGCGGAATGAAGGCTCTGGCGGAAAGCGTCGATATCGCCGACCGCGTCGACGTGCTCGAAATCAGCCAGTTCGTAGCCACCAATGTTTACGAGTGGATAGGTTTCGCTAATAAGGGCCGCACCCCTTCCCTGGAGCACCTGGTGGCGACCTACAACCGCATCGTCGAGAAGTGCGAAAGCGACCCCAGCCTCAAGATCGCGCTCGCCTAGCTTCCTGTTCGACAAACAGGCTTATCCTGAGGAGCGGCCGTTTGTCGACTCGGCAAATAGGCCTTGCGGGGTGATGTTCCAATGCTTGGAACCAGGCGGTTGAAAAAGGTCCAAGGCTCGGACACCGAGCACAAAAAAAGCCCGGCCTCGCGGCCGGGCTTTTTTTGGTTGGGGGAAACCCGCCTACTTGATGAACAGGATTTCCTGGTAGGTGGGCAGCGGCCAGAGGTCGTCGGAAACGATGGTCTCCAGCTTGTCGGCCACCTTGCGCACCTCGCCCATGGCGGGCACAACTTCGTCGCGGAAGTGCTTGGCATGACTGAGCGTGCTGCCGCTGGACTCGTGGGCGAGGGTGCTTTCGAGATCGGCGATGGCCTTCTCGAGGGCGGTCACCAGGTCGCAGACCTTGTCCAGGGAGCTGGTGTCGGCCTTCTTTCCGGCGGCCACCAGCGCGGCGGCGGTGGAGGCCAGCTCGCCCTGGTAGCGGTAGCCCACGGGCAGGATCGTCTTGCGGGCGATGCTTAGCGCGAGCCGGGCCTCGGTGTTGATGTCCTTGCAGTAGCGCTCGAGGTAGATCTCGTTGCGGCTCTTCAGCTCGCGCTTGCTCAGCACGCCGTACTTCACGAACGCCTCGCCGACCTTCGCCTTCTCCATGGCCGCCAGGGCATCCACGGTATTGCGGAAGTTGGGCAGGCCGCGCTTCTCGGCCTCCTTGTGCCAGGCCTCGGAGTAGTTGTCGCCGTTGAAGACCACCGCCTCGTGCTCCTTGATGATGCCCTGGATGACCTTCTGGACGGCGGCGTTTAGCTTCTTGGGATCGCCCTTGGTGGCCTTCTCCAGCTCGGTCGCCACGAAGTCCAGGCTCTCGGCCACGATCGTGTTGAGGATTACGAGCGGGCCGGAGATGGACTGGTTGGAACCCACCGCGCGGAACTCGAACTTATTGCCGGTAAAGGCGAAGGGGCTCGTGCGGTTGCGGTCGCCGGCATGCTTGGGCAGCGGGGGCAGGGTGTCCACGCCCACCTCGAGCGTTCCCGACGCCTTGGACCGCTTCGCGCCGCCCTTCTTGATCTGCTCGAACACATCGGAAAGCTGCTCGCCGAGGTAGATCGAGATAATCGCGGGAGGGGCCTCGTTGGCGCCGAGGCGGTGGTCGTTGCCCGCGTGGGCGATCGAGGCGCGCAGGGCGTCGGAGTGGAGATGCACGGCGCGGATCACGGCGGCGCAGAACACGAGGAACTGGGCGTTCTCGTGCGGGGTGTCGCCGGGCTCGAGCAGGTTCATCGAGTCGGTGCCGAGCGACCAGTTGAGGTGCTTGCCGGAGCCGTTGATACCCGCGAAAGGCTTCTCATGCAGCAGGCAGGCGAGGCCATACTTGCGGGCGACCCGCTGGAGGGTGAGCATGATGAGCTGCTGGTGGTCGGCCGCGACGTTGGCGTTCTCGTACATCGGGGCCAGCTCGTACTGGCTCGGGGCGACCTCGTTGTGGCGGGTCTTCACCGGCACGCCGAGCTTGAACAGCTCGCGCTCGGTCTCCAGCATGCAGGCAAGGACGCGCTCGGGGATCGCGCCGAAGTACTGGTCCTCGAACTCCTGGCCCTTGGCCGGGGGCGCGCCGAAGAGCGAGCGGCCAGAAACCGTGAGGTCAGGGCGGGCATAGTAGAAGTTCTGGTCGACGAGGAAGTACTCCTGCTCGGGGCCGGCGGTGGCGGTGATCATGCCGGGGTTGGCGTGGCCGAACACCTTGAGGACGCGCTGGGCCTGCTTGTTGAGCGCCTGCATCGAGCGCAGCAGCGGCGTCTTCTTGTCGAGCGCCTCGCCGGTCCAGGAACAGTAGGCCGTGGGGATGCACAGGGTGGTGCCGTTGGGGTTCTCCAGAATGTAGGCCGGGCTGGTCACGTCCCAGGCGGTGTAGCCGCGGGCCTCGAAGGTGGCGCGCAGGCCGCCGGAGGGGAAGCTGGAGGCGTCGGGCTCGCCCTGGATGAGCTGGGCGCCGCTGAACTCGGTCAGCGCGCCGCCCTCGCCGTCGGGGCTCAGGAAGCTGTCGTGCTTCTCGGCGGTCATGCCGGTCAGCGGGTGGAAGACGTGGGCGTAGTGGGTGGCGCCCTTCTCGATCGCCCAGTCCTTCATCGCGGAGGCGACCACATCGGCCACCGAGGCGTCGAGGGCCTTGCCCAGCTTGATCGTGCCGCGCATCGCCTTGTAGATGTGCTTGGGCAGACGCTCGCGCATGACGGCGTCGCTAAAAACGTTGCAGCCGAAAATCTCCTTGGTCGGGGTCTCGAGGAAGTTCAGCGGCTTCTCGAGGGGCTTATACTGGGTCACGGCGGCTACCGCGGCCTGGCGAACATTGCTCTGCATGGTGGCTCCTAGTTGAGTTGGTCAGCGTTCTTGTCAAACACGGGCATCATCCGGCCGCCCGATCCGCCGTCGCCCGGGCGTCGCCCGGACATGCCAAATCGTTCCATACTCAAGGGAATTACGGCCCGTTCGTATCGAACAGCCCAGAAATCCAGCAATCCCCATGCCAGATTCGACTAAACCGAAAGGCCATAACTCTTAAAATATTGCACTACAATTAGTTGTGAATATTACGATTTTAACAGATTTGTCTACCATCCGTTTATTAACTACTTTTGTGTAACTGTTTTGAATGTTTATTACATAATTGTTTTACCGCAGGGGTAACGTGCAGGCGGCGGCCTGCCGGGACCCGTAAGGTTGCGCGCGGGTCCGCGATAATCAACCGTGCCACCCAACCCGCAACGGAGATCCGCCATGAACCGCCTCACCGCCTCCCGCCTCTGCCGCCCCCTCGGCCTGAACCTGCTCGCCGCGTCCTTCGCCTTCGCCGTCGCCAGCGGCGGGGCCGAGCCTGCCACCGTGTACGACTTCGCCGTCACCCGGATCGACGGCAGCGAGGAGTCGCTCGCCGCCTACCGGGGCAAGGTGCTGCTCATCGTGAACGTCGCCAGCCGCTGCGGCTTCACCCGCCAGTACGGCGGGCTCCAGGAGGCCTACGAGAAGTACCGGGACCGGGGCTTCGAGGTGCTGGGCTTTCCCGCCAACAATTTCGCCGGCCAGGAGCCCGGAACGAACGAGGAGATCATGGAGTTCTGCTCCACCAAATTCAGCGTCACCTTCCCTATGTTCGAGAAGATCTCGGTGAAGGGCCGCGACATGCACCCGCTCTACAGCTTCCTCACCAGCGGCGGCGGAGACCCCGCGCGGGCAGCGGAGGTCGGCTGGAACTTCAACAAGTTCCTCGTCGGCAAGGACGGCCGCCTCATCGCCCACTTCGGCAGCCGCACCGCCCCCGACAGCGCCGACCTGACCCGCGCCATAGAATCCGCCCTCCAGTCCCCCTAAAAAAGGGGTCAGTCATTTATTATTGTCATTTTCCCTGCACCACCGGCTGACCCCGGACGGGAAGTATTGTCCGCGCGCGGTGTTGCTTTACCATCGGGTGGCGGAGCTGGTAGGATGCGGCGCACTGCGCGGGCGGGCCGCGCACTCCGGGTTTTCCGGAGCCCCCCAGCGCGCCATGGAGCCGTCCACATGGATCCCTATCTCAGCGGCATCGAGCACCTGCTCCGCACTCCGCCAGCCGTCTTCGCCACCGGGCGCATCGGCCTGGTCTGCCACCCGGCTAGCCTCACCGCCGGGGGCGAGCACAGCGCGGGCGCCCTCCGCCGCTACCTGGGAGACCGGCTCGCCGCGATCCTCGGCCCCGAGCACGGCTTCCTCGGCGCGGCCGGGCCGGGAGAAGAGGTCGCCGGCTTCCGGCACCCGGAATGGGGAATCCCCGTCCACTCTCTCTATGGCGACCACCGAAAGCCTACTCCGGAGATGCTCGACGGACTCGATGCGGTGGTGTTCGACCTCCAGGACCTTTCCGTGCGCTGCTACACCTATGTCTCCACCCTGCGCCTGGTCATGGAGGCCTGCGCCGCGCAGGGAAAGACGCTGATCGTCGCCGACCGGCCCACCCCCTTCCCCGATCAGCTCGACGGCCCCCTGCTCGATCCGGCCTTCCGCAGCTTTGTCGGCGACATCGCCACCCCGCTCGTGTACGGGATGACTCCCGCCGAAACCGCGCTGTGGCTGCACGAGCGCTACATTAAGGACCTCGACCTCGCGGTGTCGCCGATGCTCGGCTACGCCCGTTCGCCCCGGCGGGGCGCGGACTGGGGCCCGTGGGTGCCACCCTCTCCCGGCATACGCTCCTGGGAAAGCGCGTGGTGCTATCCGGCGACGGTGTTCACCGAGGCGCTGCCCACCCTGGACTGCGACCGGGGCGGCCTACTTCCCTTCCAGGTGGTTGCCGCGCCGTGGATCGAGGCCGGGCGGCTAGCCACCCTGCTCGACGGTGCCCCGCTGCGGGGGGCAGGCTTCTACCCGGTCTGGTACCGCCCCGCAGGCGGAAGCTACGGAGGAGAGACCGTTCAGGGGATTCGCATCGTGGTGGAGCAGCCCGAGATCTTTCGCCCGGTGGAAGTAGCGGTGTGGCTGCTGGCCCTGCTCCAGCGGGAGTATGGCGCTGAACGCCTGTGGGATGCGCCGGGCGCGCGGCCCGGTTTCTTCGACCAGCTCATGGGAACCAACCGGGTACGCCTAGCCCTGCAGGCCGGAAAGGATCCGGCAGAAATCGTCAACGGCTGGACCCTGGAACGCGAAGCCTTCGAGCACGCCCGCAGCTCCGCCCTCCTCTATTCCGTATGCAGTGCGGGGAGCTGAGGGGCCTGGGGTGAGGCCGCCGGCCGATGTCCAAGGCTTGGAGAAAAAACGGCGAAGCAAGTCCAAGGGTTGGACTTACTTCATCTTCTCTTCCTTGTAGACCACGTGCTGGCGGACGACGGGATCGAACTTCTTGATCTCCATCTTCTCGCGCTTGGCCTTGCTGTTCTTGGTGGTGGTCCGGAAGTGACCGGTGCCGGCGGTGGATACGAGCTTAACTTTGTCTCTCATGACCAGGGTCCTGCCTTGGGGTTGCAATCAAAGGGCGCGCACGGTAGCCCATCGCCCCGGCCCGCGCAAGGGAATTCTTAGAGAACGGGGCGCAGATGGCGCCAGACGTTGTCGGCGATGACGCGGTGGCCGGCGGGATTGGGGTGGATGCCGTCGTGCAGGTTCAGGTCGGGGCGGCCCGCCACCCCCTCGAGGAGAAAGGGGATCAGCCGGGCGCCGCTTTCCCGGCTCAGCTCCTCGTACAGGGCCTCGAAATCGCCCCGGTAGGCGGCACCGAAGTTGGCGGGCATCTTCATCGAGGCCAGCACCAGCCGGACTCCGGGGTGCCGCTCGCGGGCCCGGGCGAGGATGCGCCGCAGGTTCTCGCGGGCCTGGTCGAGGGAATGGCCGCGCAGCGCGTCGTTCGCGCCGAGCGCGACGACGAGCACATCGACCCGCTCGCCCAGCACCCAGTCGAGGCGCCGGAGGCCGTCGGCGGTCGTGTCGCCGCTCACCCCGGCATTGACCACGCGGTAGCCCAGCCCCTCGCGGTCGATCCGCCGCTTCACCAGCGCGGGATAGGCCTGCTCGGGGTCGAGCTGGTAGCCGGCGGTCAGGCTGTCACCCAGGAAGACGATGACGGGAAGATCCTCCTCCGGGGCTGCGGATGCTCCGCCGGCGGGATCGGGCGGCACGTCGGGGCGGCCGCAGCCGGCGAGGGCGAGCAGGGCGGCGAAGAGGAAAAGGAAATGTCGGGAGGCCTTGGACCCGGCGGGCTTGGTCATGTATGGTTCCCGTCTCTGTCAGGTTAACGCGTTAGGGACGATATGGACACTATGCTAAAGATCGAAGGCCTTTCCAAATCCTTTCACAGCCGCGGCGGCCCCCTCACCGTGCTCGACGGCATCGACTTCGAGCTGCAGGCGGGAAGTACCTGCGCGGTGATCGGCCCCTCGGGCAGCGGGAAAACCACTCTGCTGGGCCTCTGCGCCGGCCTCGACCGCCCCACCGCCGGGGAGATCTGGCTCGACGGCATCGCGCTCAACGGGCGCAGCGAGGACGAGCTGGCCCGGCTGCGCAACGAGCTGACCGGCTTCGTGTTCCAGATGTTCAGGCTCCTTCCCTCGCTCACCGCGCTGGAGAACGTGATGGCGCCGGCCGAGCTTCGCGGCGGCCCACCCCCCCGCGCCCGCGCCACCGAGCTACTGGCCCAGGTGGGCCTCGCCGGCCGCCGGCACCACTACCCCTCCCAGCTCTCGGGCGGCGAGCAGCAGCGCGTCGCGATCGCCCGGGCCTTCATCAACCAGCCGCGCATGATCTTCGCCGACGAGCCGACCGGCAACCTCGATGGCGAATCCGGCGCCCATGTGCTCGACCTGCTGTTCGCGCTGAACCGCGAACAGGGCGCGACCCTCCTGCTCGTTACCCACGACCTGGAGCTCACCCGCCGGGTACGGCACGTGGTCACCCTGCGCAGCGGCCGCATCGCCCGGCGCGAACTGAACCGCGACGTGTCATGATGAGCCGCCTTCCCTGGATACTGCGCATGGCCTGGCGCGACAGCCGGGGCAGCCGCGGCCCCCTGCTGCTCAGCACGGTGGCCGTCGTGCTCGGCGTCGCCGCCATGACCGCCATCCGCAGCTTCGGCGACCGCCTTGAAGCTGCCGTCGACCGCCAGGCGCTCGAACTCCTCGGGTCCGACCTCGCCCTATCCGCCAACCGCCCCTTCTCCAGCGAGATGGAGGCTCTGCTCGCGGGGATCCCCGGCGAGCAGGTGCGCGAAATCCGCTTTTTCTCGATGGCCCAGCTCCCCGCCCAGGACGCGACCCGGCTGGCCAACGTGCGGGCCCTCGACGCGCCCTATCCCTTCTACGGCAGCTTCGAGACCGCCCCGGCAGGCACCCTGCCCAGCTTCGGCGGCGGCGAGCCCACCGCCATCGTCGAGGAAAGCCTGCTCCTCCAGTACGGCGCCGCCGTGGGAGACACCCTGCGCCTGGGCCACGCCGAGTTCCGCATCGCCGCCAGCCTCCTGCACGTCTCAGGCGAGACCCCGGCCACCCGCTCCTTCATGGCCCCGCGCATCTACATCGCCGCCGCGCACCTGGAGGCCACCGGGCTCCTGGGCGAAGAGAGCGTCGCCCAGCACCTCGCCCACTTCCGCCTGCCGCCGGACACCCGGGCCGACAACCTCAAGGCCCAGCACGGACAGCGCTGGATGGAGGCCGGCCTGCGCGCCGAAA
>CBFGVE010000052.1:0-10692 GCA_965651915.1 uncultured bacterium | reverse complement strand
GTGCAGGCCTAGCCTCCGCCGTCCGGTCCAGTGACGCAGCGTGGGCGTAGAAAGCCCTGGAATGGGCTGACCCGCAAGGCCTGCCAGCAGGCCCTCGTAGAAGCGCCCCAGTTCTCGGGCAGAGCCCATGATGCCGCTGCCCGGCCGGAAAAACGCGCCAAAATGCGGGTGCATAAGCTGGGGGTGAGGCTTCGCCTCGCCCGACGAGGTGTCGAAAACTCCGCTGCGCTGGCGGGTTGGAGAGAGTTCCCCGGCAAAGAGCCCCACTCCGGATATCCCCAGGGGCAGCAGCAGCTCATCCCGGATGAACAGCGAAGCCTCCCGGCCCGAGACGCGCCGGATCACCTCGGCCAGCACATACCAGCTCGAAAACATATGGTAGCCCGCATGGGCCCCCGGCACCCACTGGGCTTCCAGCGGAGCGGCGCAGATGATGCGGTGGATCTCCTCCAGCTCCATCACGCCGACCTTGTAGTCCGCACTCCGGAATCCTCCGGTATGGGTGAGCAGATGCTCGATGGCGATGGGCTCTTTTCCCCGCTGGCCGAACTCGGGCCAGTGCTTGGCAACCCGGTCAGTCACGTTCAGGCCACCCTTTTCGACCAGAAGCGCCACCGCCAGGGCGGTCAGCGGCTTCCCCGAGGACATCCAGTACATGGCGTGATCGGGGGTCAGCGCCTCCCCGGGAAAGGCGTCGCCCACCGCGAAGTCAAGCAGAACCCGCCCTCCGCGAGAAAGGTAAACCTGTGCCCCGAGGTGGATCCCGTCATCCATCCCCTGCCGAATAATTGCTTCAAGCGATTGCAGCATAGCGTCTTCCAAGTTTGAGGTCGCTGCCCAGAAAACCGCCAGTGTGCCACCCATTCCGCCAAAAGCAAGAGCGAGGCGCCCCCCTTCCGTTTCGCTAGCCCGACGAATTACCCATTACGCTATACACTGCTGATCATTTTCGCTATATTGATAAGCGCACGGCATAAATTTATAGACAAAACCGCTTGATTGTACCCGCATAACCCAATCTACCTGGATCCAGCCGCCATGGAAAACGTAGCCGACCGCCCTAAGGTTCTTGTTGTCGATGACGACGAAATGACCCGGAAACTGTTCAGCGACTCGCTCAACAAGCAGTACGACGTTATTACCGCCTCGAGCACCGAGGAGGGCATGCGGCTTTATGTGGACGAGCAGCCGGCGGCGGTAGTGCTGGACGTGATTCTGCCCGGCCGCGACGGTATTGAGGGGCTGAAGTTCATCCGGTCCATGTCCGAATCCACCTGTGTCATCATGATCACGGGCTGTCCCAAGGTGGAGTACTTCAAGTCGGCGATCAGCCAGGGCGCTAGCTATTTCATGGAGAAGCCCATCTCGCCGGACGAGCTGCGCAGGACGGTGGGCCAGGGCGTTGAGGCTGCGCTTCAGGAGCTTCGCCGAACCCAGGTGTTCAACGAGATGACCATGATGGTCAACGAGCTTCACAGCAAGGCCCGCGAATGCGAAGCGCTGAGCGCCGAGCTGTCGCAGGCGAAAACCCAGATCGAGAGCCTTGAGCAGGGACTCTGGGAGGCCCGGCAGGGCTTGCTCCGCACCCGCCAGGAGCTGGAGGACCACGCCTTGGCAGGCCACCCCCGCTCCCCAGCCCAGCTTACCCTCGACATCAGCCTCCAGCAGGCCCAGCTCCGCGAACAGCTCGAAACCGGCGCGGCCCACAGCCCGGCCGAACCCATCGCCATCGGACAGTTCGTTCACGAGGTGGCGCAATCCCTCGGGCCCGACGCCACTGCCCGCCAAGTCGAGTTCGATGTCCGCTTCCGCAGCGGCTCCGGCTCCCTCCAGGCTCCGCGAACCATTCTGGAGCCGGCGCTGCGCATCGTAATCGGCCAAGCCCTACATTCGGCATCCTGCACCACGCGCTCGCTGCGGCTGCTCGGGCTGGAATACCCGTCCTTTTTCGAGTTCCGCATGGAGTATCGCCCTCCCAGCTCAATGGCATCAGACCCCAACTCCTCCCAGCAACAGCCGGCAGGCTTTGACCTCGCCCGCCAGGCCATCGAAAAACTGGGGGGGCACCTGAACGTACAGCACCGGCCCGGAGCCGTATCCATCGTCTCCTGCCGCATCCCCGTGCATGGGACCGCAAGCTAGCCCGGCTGCGTTGAATCGGCTTTGAGATGGCCACGTACCGTGCGCGCCACGCCGCCTTGCCGGGACGATAAAAGGCGGGCCTGGGTGCGGGCCGGGGCGCTAGAGGCCACCGGGTAGCTGGTAAAGCATCAGGTAGATCAGCACTCCGGTTACGGAGACGTAGATCCAGACCGGCCATAGCCAGCGGACGATTCGGCGGTGCCGGTCGATCTGCCCTTTGAGCCCCCGGTACACCGCCGCGAGGCAGGCGGGCACGACCAGTCCGGCGAGGGGAATGTGGGTGAACAGGATGAAGTAGTACATTCCACGAAGGAGACCGGTACCTGGATAGGCCGTGTGCCCTACCCCGGTCGCCTGGGTTCGCAGAGCATGGTAGGTCAGGTAGGAAACGAGGAAGAGCGCGGAGACCAGCAGCGCCGCAATCATGATGCGCTTGTGCAGGTCCACGCGGGGGCGGAGAGCCGCCCAGCGTCCGGCGACCAGCAGCACGGTGGCAGCCGCGTTCAGGCTGGCGTTTAGCGAGGGCAGCAGCTCGTAGGACACTACAGCACCCCGTCCACTACGATCAGCAGCAGCAGCACGGGCAGATAGATGATCGAGGCGCGGAGAACGCGGCGGGCGCCGGCAACGGTTTTCTCGACCTGGAAGAGCCGGCCTGTACGCACCATGAGGGCGCCGAGGCCGAGCGCCCCGGCCAGGTAGACGTATCCGGTCATGCCGATGACCGTGGGCACAATCGAGACGGCGACTAGCATCGCGGTGAAGAGCAGTCCATGCAGGAACAACCTGCTGCCATCGGCATCCTCGCTCGACAGCATTCGGTAGCCGCCGCGCTGGTAGTCTTCGCGGTACATCCAGGCGATGGAATAGAAATGCGGGTGCTGCCAGGCGAACAGGATGAGAAACAGCACCCAGGCACCCAGCTCGATCTCGCCCGAACCCGCGGTCCAGCCGTGCATCGGCGGCAGGGCTCCGGGGATCGCGCCAATCGAGGTGTTGAGCCAGGTCAGCCGCTTGAGCGGGGTGTAGACCACCACGTAGAGGAATGCGGAGAGCAGAATCAGGAAGCCTGTGACCAGATTGACCTGCCAGACCGCCAGCGATACACCGGCGAGCACCAGCAGGACCCCGTAGGCCAGAGCGAAGGAGGGCTCGATCCGTCCGGCGGGCAGGGCGCGGTTCTGGGTGCGAAGCATCCGGGAATCGAACTCCCGTTCGAGATAGTTGTTCAGGACGGCCGATCCCCCGGCGGCGAAGGCGGTCCCGACAAGGGTGAGCAGAAGGGTGAGCCACTCGGGTTTTCCGCCTGCGCCAAGAAGGTAGCCAATGGTGGTGGTGACCAGCACCATCGACACGATGCGGGGTTTGGCAATTTGAATGCAGTCTTTGAGGCTTGGCATGGCGCTTTGGGGATTGAGCCGGCGACTTTAGCACAGACGGGGGGAAAATCCAGCATCCCGTGGAGCTTTTTTGCGAAAGGTCTCCCGGGAACTTTGGCGCCTGCGCCCGCCATTGCCAGAGCCACCAGGTTCCAAGGCTTGGAGAAGTCCGGCCACCGGGATTCCAACCTTTGGACATTCCCCCTCGGAGGCGTTGCCGGGGTGGAAGTTGGAACGTCCGCCCGGTATGGCATTGCCCTTTTGGCGGGCTCCGATATGCTGTCGATGCTGTCCACCTCCGTGCCGGGGAAAGGCCTCCGCGTGTGGTCCCTGGATTCTGCGTTAACCAAGTCGATCAATCGTTATGCCCCAAGAACCTGCCCAGCCCAATCGGAGCCTCATCGAGGGACTCGGCGTCCTGCTCGGCCTTGTCCAGCGGGGCCAGGCCACCGGGGTACGGGAACTGGCGAGGGTGCTGGGATTGAGCCCTACGCGGACGCAACGGTACCTTGCCACCCTGGCCCATCTTGGCTTCTGCATTCGAACCCCCGACCGGAAGTACGCTCCAGGGCCCGGGGTCCACGCCCTCTCCGCGATCTCCCTGTCGGCCTCAGGCCTTGCCGCCCGGGCGCTCGAAGTCCTGCCCGGTCTCAACGATCTTGGGGCCATCGTCGCCCTCGGGGTGCTCTGGCGCGATTCGGTCAGCTATGTATATTTTAGCCAGCCGAACCACCCCGATGCCCGGATCCTCGGAAAGGACCAGGGTCGGCCCGCCACGGAATCCGTCATTGGACTCCTTCTGCTGGCCTGGCAGTCCGAGACCTCGATTAGCGAAATCCTTCCCGAAAAGGCTAAGAAGCTGCGCCCCACGCTGTCCACGTACCGCAGGCAGGGATTTGCCCGCCGGGTCTCGCCAGACGGTTCGGTCAGCCTCGCTGTGCCAGTGGGCGATCCTCCCTTCGCGGGCCTGGCTCTTTCCGAGATTCCCTGCACCATCAGCGAGAAAGAGGTGCTGGAGCGGTTGTCCGGAGCGGCCAAAGTACTCGCGACCTAGCAAAAGGTTCCATTGCTTGACGCGGCCAGGTAGTGTTGCTATATTAGCTACATTATTCCCCGTCCAACCAAGGAACCTGGGTGAAAAGCCAAGAAATCAACTGCGACGTTGTAGTGATCGGAGGAGGTATTTCGGGATTTTGCGCAGCGCTGGCCACCGCGCGAAACGGCGCGAAGACGTGCCTAATCCATAACCGCCCGGTACTCGGCGGCAATGCCTCCAGCGAGATCCGGGTGCCGGTTCACGGGGCGGCGTGCCACCACCCCTACGGACGTGAAACCGGCATTGTGGGCGAAGCGATGCGCGCGGAGCGGGCGTCAAACCACCAGCGAGCCTTCGGAAACGGCTGGACGAACAGCGTGTTCGACATGGCGCTGTACGACCTGGCGGTGCGGCAGGAGAATCTGACGCTTCACTTGAACACCGACGTGCACGATGTCGAGTTGTCCGATGGGCGGCGGGGCCGTGAGCGCTTCTCCGAGTGGCCCGCCGCCACGGCCGAGTCCGGCTATCTGCGACGCCCGCCCTGCCACGACGGCCTGTCCATCCGATCCATTCACGCCCGGGTACAGAATGCCGAGGTGGAGCTGCGGGTGCAGGGCCGGATCTTCATCGACGCCACCGGAGATGCCCTGGCGGCCCATCTCGCCGGCTGCGAGTGGCGCATGGGCAGCGAGTCGCGGACCGAGACTGGCGAACTCCACGCCCCGGAGCGCTCCTCCACCGACACGATGGGAAGCAGCATTCATATCCGTTGCATTGATACGGGTCGCCCGGCCCCATTCCGCGCTCCCGACTGGGCGATGCATTACGAGGACGCCGACTTTTTTTACAAGGGAGGGCGGTATCCAAACGAGCCCAAGGGCGGTTTCTGGTGGATCGAAATCGGCGTTCCCTGGGACACAATTAGCGAGAACGAAACCATCCGCCACGAGCTTACCCGGCACGCACTGGGGGTTTGGGACTGGATGAAGAACCGCGACCCGGCCATGCGGGAGCGCTGCCGGAATTTCGCCCTGGAATTCATTGGCCAGGTGCCGGGCAAGCGCGAGAGCCGCCGGGTCATGGGCCTGCATCTGCTCGATGAAAACGAGTTGCAGCGCCGCGAGCCGTTTCCGGACGAGATCGCCTACGGCGGCTGGTTTATCGACCTGCACAGTCCCGGAGGTCTACTCGCCGACCACAGCGAACCGGCCTGTATCATGGGACACGACGACGCGGTGCGGGACGTGGCGCTGAAGTATCTTGGCCCCTACTCCATTCCGCTACGCTCACTGATCAGCAAGGATGTGCCGAACCTGATGATGGCGGGCCGCGATATTTCCGCGACCCATGCCGCGCTCGGCTCGGTGAGGGTCATGGGGACCTGCGGGCTGATGGGCCAGGGAGCGGGTACGGCCGCCGCGGTTGCCATCGCCAGGGGCTTGCCGCTGCGCGAACTCGTCGAGACCGCCATGCCGGAGGTACAGCGGCATCTGCTTCGCGACGGCTGCTTTCTTCCATCGGCAGGAAAAACCGAGCGCCTCGACAACACCCGTGCCCAGGCATCCTCGACCCTGTTGTTCGAAGGCCTGGGCGCGTGGGACAAGGATGCCGACACCCAACTGCTCGACACCGTTTGGCAGCTCTCGCTGGGCAAAGCCACCCCGCTCGACAAATCGCCCTGCAACTGGTTCCCACTGGCGGGCGGAAGGCTCGACACGCTTTCCCCTCATCTGATCACGGAGAAGGGTGGCTGTGGCGTCATCCGTCTCCGCCGGGTTGCGGATCTCTGGGTCTACGAGCGCGATCCTGGTGGACTCGTCTGGGAGTCGGCCTTCGAGCTTCCCGCCGGGTTCGATGGGCTTCATAGCTTCGCGACGGACCTGATCGGGCTTGAAGCGGGCTACTACCGCCTGGAGATCGAAGGCGACTTGAGCATCGCCTGGCGCATGAGCGGTAGGCATCCGTGGGGGGTGACCGGAGGCAACACAATCGGGTCTGGGCGCTACCATTGGAACCGCCTGCCGGGCGAGCACGCCTTTCACCTTCACCCCAAGCAGTCCATCTATGGGCCAGAGCAAGTTCTAAGCGGGGTGGGCCGTCCCCAGGAACAAAGCAATGCGTGGCTGGCCGACGGTCCCCTGCCCCAGTGGGTAGGCGTGACATTTGGCCAGCCCCGGGAACTGAGTGAAGTCATACTTGATTTCCCCGACCAGCTCGTGCTGGAGCTGCACTGGGAATCGCCTTTCTATGTGCCGCCGCACATTGCCAGGCGCTACCGCGTAGAGGGCCTGGTGGACGGCACGTGGACCTGCCTGGTACGGGTGGAGGACAACCAGGCGCCCCGGGCCCGGCACAAGCTGGCGCCGGTCACCGCATCCGCTCTCCGGGTGGTCATCGAGGAAACCCACGGCGGAGCGGCAGGCCTCAGCGTCCTTCGGGTGGGGTGAGCCGCCAAGAGATGCTTACTGCCCTGGCAACGCAGCCCGGCTGCGGCTCAACTCGCCATGCAGACCGGTCATGAAGGCGGCCAGAAGGACCGCCACAACCTGGTGGAGGGTAGCCAGGACGATAGGCACCTCGAGTACCAGGGTGGCCACCCCTAGCCCGAACTGCACGAGCAGGAGCATAGCGAAGAGATCGAGAAAGAGCCGGGACCGTTCCGTGGGCATACGGTTCTTGAGCGTGAACCATGCGGCGAGCCCGCCTCCCAGCAGCAGCCAGGCGAGGCTGCGATGCATCCATTGCACAGTCGCCGCGTTCTGGAAGAAATTTATCACGAGGGGCTCGTGGCTGAGCCAGCCGGGGGGCAGCCAGCGCCCCATCATTTTTGGGAAGGTGTTAAACTGCCAGCCGGCATTGAGCCCGGCGACAAAGGCGCCATAGACGATCTGGAGCAGGAGGAGGCCAAACAGGCCCGTCAGAAAGCTTCGGCCCCGGAGAGTGAGCGGTGAAGGAGCCTCCCGGCGGGGAGAGGCCGGCAGCAGCGAAGTCCAGATCCAAAACAGGTAGCAGAAGAGCAGGAGGGCGAGCATGAGGTGGGCCGCAAGGCGGTAGTGACTTACGTAGGGCACGTCCTGAAGTCCGCTCT
Source organism: uncultured bacterium (assembly GCA_965651915.1). Classification (GTDB taxonomy): domain Bacteria; phylum Verrucomicrobiota; class Kiritimatiellia; order CBFGVE01; family CBFGVE01; genus CBFGVE01. Next base: position 3,044 of record CBFGVE010000052.1, on the reverse strand, counting down.
TCACCATGAACCAGCCCAGCGCGCCTTGGAGTCCCCCCAGGACGAATCCGAAGGCCAGCAGCCCGGCAAGCTTCCCCCGAATCTGGCCCCGAACCAGAAAGACGAGAAAGGGTACAAGGAACACCAGGCCGATGGTGCGCCCCAGAAGCCGGTGAAAATACTCCCAGAAAAAGATGAACTTGAATTCCCCGATGGTCATCCCCGTGCGGCGGAGCTGGAATTCCGGGTACTGCTGGTAGGCGAAAAATGCCGATTCCCAGGCCTCCTCGCTCATGGGAGGAACCGCCCCCATGATGGGCTCCCACTCGACCATGGACAGGCCGGAATCAGTGAGGCGGGTGACCGCCCCCACCGCGAAAATAGCCAGGGTAAGGGCGAGTACCGTCATCAGCCAACGTCGGACAGCGGAAGCGATATAATTGGGTGCAATCGTGACATGCATGGCGGACGAGGCTCCGGGGCGGAATGTAGGCGAGCCCCCCTTTTATGCGCGACCGGCGATTTTCTTCAAGCTCATTCGCATTCGGCTTCAAGTCAGTGCAAGATCGAAGCCAGAAGCCCGCGCTGGCTTGATTCATCGGGGATTCCCGGGTACTCTACTTGGTGTGGAGCGGCCCGCAAACCGCCGAACGGAAAATCCACTGAAGAAAGGAGACCTGCCATGAAACGCGCACTAATCACCCTGGCGGTCCTGGCCTTGGCGCTCACGGCTTCGCCAGCCCGATCCGAGGAAGGCCTGGGCATTGGCATCATGGTCGGAGAACCGACCGGCTTGAGCCTCAAAAAGTGGATCAGCCCCACCCGCGCCGTAGACGCCGGCATCGCCTGGTCGTTTACGGAAAACGACAGCTTCCATTTCCATGCCGACTATCTGCTGCATAGTTTTGACGCGCTCAAGGCGTCCAGCGAAGATGGCCGGCTCGCCATGCACTATGGACTGGGTGCCCGGGTGAAGCTCAAGGACGACAACGGTCGGGGCAGAAACGACGATGACGCCCTGGTGGGCATTCGCTTCCCGATCGGCCTGTCCTACTTGTTCAGCAAGGCTCCGTTCGACATCTTTGGCGAACTGGTGCCCATCCTGGATGTGGCTCCCGGCACAGATTTCAGCCTGAACGCTGCGATCGGAGCGCGATTCTATTTCCGCTAATTCCTCTCTGCCTTCTGGAAGAGTCGAAAGGATATGCTAGGTTGTCGTTATGAAGTCATGGTTCAGCATGCTCGCCCTTGGTGCGGGACTGGCCCTCGCGGGCCAGCCCGGAGTTGCCGCCGGTGAAAAGGCGGACCGGGATTCCCCAGCCAAGGCCGAGGAACACACGGTATGCATGCAGCTCACCGATGAACAGTGGCGGGAGCGCTTGACTCCCGATCAGTACCGTATTCTCCGTCAGGGTGCCACCGAGCGACCCTTCACCGGGAAGCTCCTGAAGAACAAGTCCAGCGGCGTCTACCGTTGCGCGGGCTGCAAGGCCGCGCTGTTCGCATCGGGAACCAAGTTCGAGTCGGGTACGGACTGGCCCAGCTTCTGGGAGGCGATGGACGGAGACGCGATCAAAAAAGTCGAGGACCGCAGCCACGGCATGGTGCGCACCGAGGTTAAGTGCGCCCGCTGCGACGCCCATCTCGGCCATGTGTTTCCCGATGGCCCGCCCCCTACCGGGAAGCGCTACTGCATCAACTCTGCAGCGCTCGACTTTAAGGCCGGCAAGTAGGCTGCAATTGCCTTGAGTGCCTTCGCGGCTTCTGGTACTGAGTCCGCATGCACACACCCCCGTCCCCCACCCCATCCAGCGGAACCCGGCGCAGCCGCCGCTTTGTGCTGGCCTTCTATGCCATTTTCATTGGCGGCACCCTGGCCACTACATGGCTCGCCACCCGCCATCCCAAGACCGAGGCCTTTCACCGGGGCGAGTTCATGCCGGTGGCCAAGGTAGTCGAAGTGATCGATTCCGCCTCCGTGCGCGTGGTCTGGCAAGGCGCAGAAGAGGTCCTGAGGTTTCGGGGCATCGAGCAGGCAAGCGAGCGTTCGTCCGAGCTGCCCTCGGGACGGAACGCAGCCCAGGAGGACGAAATCGGCCGCAAGGCGCTCTACACCTGGATGTGTCGCCGTCCGCTCAAGCTTATCTACGATGGAGATTCCGTCCCCCGCGACGAAGAGGGACGCCTTTTGGCCTATGCCGAACTCTACGGGGTCGACGTGGGAAAAAAGTTAATCAGCGAGGGGCGCGCCTTCGCCAAGCTATCGGACCACCCCTACCGCGACCTTTACCTGGAATTTGAGGGGAAGGCCCGATCAGAGCGCCGGGGCCTCTGGCGGCCCTAGTAGCCCCTGTATCGCCGGGGCGGACCCGGTCGGTGTGCCACCGAATTTCCGGCAACCGAATGCAAGAACCACACCCGCCCCCACCCATGCCAAGGCAAGCCGCCAAGACACGAAGCTATTGGGAATCGCGGGGAAGACCGCGCTTGGTGCGGAACGGGCTGATCATGTAGATGATGTAGGTGCCCATGAGCGACAGGAACATGACGAGCAGGAGGGCTCCGCCGATCTGAAAAAGCCCCTGCTGGTTGTTCATGCGCGCGGCCATGATCGTGCCGAGCCCACAGACGCCCGTGCTGTAGCCGACTAGCCGGAGGATGAAGATCGTACGCTTCCAGTTCATAGCCCCTCGTACACTTCGGGGTTCAGCGTGCCTTGGGCCACAGCGGTGACTGGGCCGGTCATGGTAATATCGAAGTTTGGCGATATCTCGATCCCGATGACGCCACCCGGCATGTGGACCTGGATGCGGCCATCGCACAGGCCCAGCTTGTAGGCGATGGCGGCCGCCGCGCTGCTGCTGCTGCCGGACGCCAGGGTATAGCCCGCGCCGCGCTCCCAGATCTCGATCTGGATGTTGCCGCGGTCGATCACCTTGAGGAACTGCACATTGGTCCGGCGGGGAAAGCGGGGCTCGCGCTCCAGCAGCGGACCCAGGGTGCGGGCGACCGATTCGGTCACCTCGGCGTCGAGGATGACGCAATGGGGATTGCCCACCGTGGCC
>CBFGVE010000051.1:0-10704 GCA_965651915.1 uncultured bacterium | reverse complement strand
GGCTGGGTGCGCTGCTCATCATGCTGTTTTCTCTCGCCCTTGGCTGGCTTCCCTCCGGCGGCTTTGTCGAGCTGCGCATCGATCCGCTCCAGAACCTTCGCCACATGCTCATGCCCGCCCTGGCGATGGGCCTGGTGGTTGCCGCCGTGGTGATGCGCATGACCCGCTCGGCGATGCTCGACGTACTGGGCGAGGACTATGTGAAAATGGCACGGGCCAAGGGCGCTCCCCCGCATGTCTGGCTGCTCCGACACGCGCTTCGTACCGCGCTGATTCCCGTGGTTACGATCACCGGGGTGCAGGCCGGCTATCTGCTCGGCGGCTCGGTCGTCATTGAGCAGATGTTCGCGCTGCCCGGCGTGGGCCAGCTTGTACTCCAGAGCATTACCAACCGCGACTACGCGCTGCTCCAGGGCGCGGTGCTGTTCATCGGCACCGCCTTCGTACTCATCAACCTGCTGGTGGACTTGCTGTACGCCGCGCTAGACCCCCGGATCGCCTACGGATGAAAACCTTCCTCCATCGCTTCGTCCAGAACCGGCTGGCCCTCTTCGGGGCGCTGGTCGCTGCGCTGTTCGCGGCGGCCGCGATGCTCGCCCCAGCGATCGCGCCGTTCGATCCTTTCGCCATGGTCCCCGACTCCATGCTTGCCGAACCCGGAGCGCAGCACTGGCTCGGTGCCGATCCCTTCGGACGCGATGTGCTGAGCCGGTTGCTTCACGGGGCGCGCCTCTCGCTACTCGTCGGTTCCACCGCCGCAGGCCTCGCCTTGTTCCTCGGCACGGTGATCGGCGTCTGTGCGGGCTACTTCGGACGGTGGATCGACAGCCTGCTCTCCCGATGCATGGACGTCCTCTTCGCGTTCCCAGACATCCTCCTCGCCCTCGTCATCATGGCCATACTCGGGGCCAGCACCACGAACGTGATGATCGCGGTGGGCATCGTCTATACTCCGGTCTTCGCCCGCATTGCCCGGGCCTCCACGCTTGCGCTGCGCCGGGCGGGCTTTGTCGATGCCGCCCGGTCGATGGGCGTGGGGCACGGGATGATCTTGCTCCGCCACATTCTGCCCAACATCGCCGCGCCGCTCACCGTGCAGGCTACGCTGTCATTCGCCTTCGCCATTCTCGCCGAGGCCGCGCTAAGCTTCCTGGGCCTCGGCGTCGAGCCCGATGCGCCGTCCTGGGGCATCATGCTCAACGAGGGCAAGAACTGGATGGAGCATGCGTGGTGGGTCGCGGTTTTTCCCGGGCTCGCCATCACCCTCGCCGTGCTCAGCTTCAATGCCCTCGGCGATGGACTGCGCGATGCTCTCGATCCCAAGCTGCGGAGCCGCGGGGCATGAGCGCTACCCCCCTGCTCCAGCTCGACGACCTTCGCGTACGCTTCCGTACCCGCGAAGGCCTCGTGCATGCCGTCAATGGGCTTAGCCTGGCCATGCAGCCCGGTGAGATCCTCGGGCTGGTCGGTGAGTCCGGCTGCGGGAAAAGCGCCAGCGCCCAGGCCATCATGCGGCTCATCGGCGACCGGTCTGGCGAGGAGCTATCCGGCAGCATCCGGCTTGATGGCGACGAATTGCTGGCCAAGTCCGAGCGGGAGATGGCGGCGGTGCGCGGAGGACAAGTCGCCATGATCTTCCAGGATCCAATGACCTCGCTCAATCCGGTCTACTCAATTGGCGAGCAGATCGCCGAGGCCCTTAGGCTTCACGGTAAGGCCCGGGGGCGTACCGCGTGGCGGCGGGCGGTTGAGCTACTCGACCAGGTGGGGATACCCGATGCGGCGGAGCGGGCCCGGCGCTACCCGCACGAATTTAGCGGGGGCATGCGCCAGCGCGTGGTTATCGCTATCGCCCTGAGCTGCGAGCCCCGGCTCCTTATCGCCGACGAGCCCACCACCGCTCTGGACGTGACCACCCAGGCCCAGATTCTCGACCTCCTTCGCCGCCTGCGCGAACAGACCGGAGCAGGCATTCTCTTCATCACCCACGATCTCGCCGTGGTGGCCGAGCTGTGCGACCGCGTTGCCGTCATGTATGCCGGCGAGCTGGTCGAATGCGCCCCGGCTGGCGAGCTTTTCGCCTCGCCCCGCCACCCCTATACCCAGGGGCTTCTCGCCAGCATTCCCCGCCGCGGCGGCAAGGATCGCCTGGAAACCATCGAGGGCCGTCCCCCCAGCCTCTACGCGCCGTCGCCCGGCTGCGCCTTCGCGCCCCGCTGTCCCCACGCCATGCCCGCCTGCGCCCGCCACCCCCGCCTGGAGACCGTGGGCACCGGCCACGAAGCTGCCTGCTGGCTGGTCGCCGGCCCAGCGCCCACCGAGGAGGATCCGTGACCGCAGCACCGCCCACCCTTGTAGAAGTCCGCGATCTCCGCCGACACTACCGGATCCGTAATCCCGCCGGAGGGCGAGCCCGACGGTTTACGGCGGTCGATGGCGTCTCCTTTTCGATCCGGCGCGGCGAAACCCTGGGCATCGTCGGCGAATCCGGCTGCGGGAAGTCCACCCTGGCCCGCTGCCTCGTCGGCCTCGACCAGCCCAGCGGCGGCGAAGTGCGTTTCGATGGGCGAAATCTCGCCGCGCTGGCCCCCCGGGCCCTGCGGCCGCTGCGCCGCCGCTTCCAGATGGTCTTCCAGGACGCTCACTCCTCGCTCAATCCGCGTATGGACGTGCGCCGCATCCTCGACGAGCCGCTCTTCACCCACGGCGTTCCCCGGACCGAACGGACCCACCGCATCCGCCAGCTTCTGGACGATGTCGGCTTGCCTGCCTCCGCGCTGGACCGCCATCCCCACGAATTCTCCGGAGGCCAGCGCCAGCGAATCGGCATTGCCCGGGCGCTCGCGCTGCGGCCCGATTTCGTCGTACTCGACGAGCCGGTTGCCGCGCTGGACGTTTCGGTCCAGGCCCAGATTATCAACCTGCTCAGAGACTTGCAGAAAGAGTACGGGCTCACTTACCTGTTCATTGCCCACGACCTCGGCGTCGTGGAGCATATCAGCGACCGTGTAGGGGTCATGTACCGGGGCCAGCTCGTTGAAATCGCGACCGCCCGAGATCTCTTCGAGCAGCCCACCCACGCCTACACCCGCACCCTGCTCGCCGCCATACCCCGCCTGCCCGCGCCGCCCGCCGGGCAGACGCAGAACGAAAAGGGATAATGCGAAGGCCCCCCACGGCATGGCCTACGGCATGCCGCAACAAAAAAGGGGTCAGACCGTCCATTGTTGCAAAACAACCAAAATGGGGGGAGATAAGATGGGGCTGTCCTGGGCACCGCGCCGCGCAATCCACTTGGCGGGGGCTAGGCGGCGTGCCATGATGGGGGACGTGAAAGCGGTACTCGCCATCCTGCTCGCCGGAACACTTGCAGTGGCCTGCACCCCGCGGCTGCCCACCCCCGCCGAGCGCCACAGCGAAGACGTGGACGACGCCAGCTTCGCCGAGCGCGTTGAGCAATCCCGGGGCGTGGTCTTCGTATCCTTCTGGGCGCCGTGGTGCGTGCCCTGCCGGAAGCTCGCGCCCACCTACGAGGAAGTCGCCGGGGAATTTGGAGCCGAGGCCCGCTTCTACAAGCTCAACGTCGACCTCGCCGCCGAAACCGCCGACGCCTACGGGGTCGAAGCCATCCCCGTCCTCATGGTCTTCCGCGACGGCGTTTTCCAGGAGATGCTAGTCGGCGGCCAGAGCCGCAGCGACTACCGCGCCTGGATTGCCCAGCGGGTGAACTAATTGCCAGACCGCGTACCGCAGGTACGCTCAAATGTCTGGTTCGCTTATTTCTGACCGCGTCCCTTAAACAACTCCCAATATTGCCGGGGTGACACGATCGGAATACCCTCATAGTCACCCAATGAGAGCAAGTCATCATCGCCTGATATGATATAGTCCGCCGTTCCCGCTATTGCTGCACCCAAGACGTTAAGATCATCCGGATCTCGGCAGGCGGAGGCTGGAATTCTTGCCGCATGCACTATGGTGGCATTGTTCTTTAGATAGGACCCAATAGCTGAAGCATTAGCCTCTGGTATCTTGATCTTTCTAACCAGCTTTTCTACCACATCTCCGACAATATCACTCGTGAGTATTATGTCGTCACTGCTCACACAAAGCTCAACCGTGGCCTCACACAGACCCCTTGCAGCATAAGCTGCAATCAGCACATTGGCATCTAAAACGACCCTCATTTCAATGCCCGGAACACATCGTCATCTGTCAATATTCCTTGTGCTTCTGCGTAAGGTAATACGGTTTTGCGAAGGGCGCGGAACCGCTCCACAGCCACATGGCGGCGAATCGACTCGCGAACAATGTCGCTTACCGCCTTGTTCTCTGTCTTGCTTAGCGACTTAAGCTCTCGCCGCATTTTGTCCGGGATTCTAATAGTCAGCGTTGTCATGTGTTACAGCGTAGCACATCTTTCGCCGCTGTCAAAATCTAAGCGAACGCCGGACATCGGGCTCAAAATGGGCCGCGTCCGAGCGGGGGGAAGAAGGCTAGTGGAAACCGGCGGGCCGACGAACAGAACCCGCATGCCAAGGTCGACGTGGCGGGCGGGCTGGCATAGCACAGCGAAGCCCGCAGGGCGGAGACGCATGCGGACCCGCACGCCGGGTAGTGTGGCAGCCCCGGCTGATCCTCACGGGTCGGTCGGGGCGACCCGATTAGGCAACTCCATCAAGTAGCATCCCAAACAGGTTTTCCTAAGAAATCAGAAAGAGTCGTGGCGTCTTCTCGGAGTTTGCTCTGGTTGCCATGGTCAACAACATTGATTCGGCTTCCATCCTCTAGAACAATGTTTAACTCATAGCTGTAGTAGGAACTTTTGTTCCCACGGCAGTATTCCGAAATGAGCTGCAACGCGTGAATCCGTTCAAGTTCAGCAAAATACTTCAGTGCCTTCTTATTAAACACTTCGTCGGGAGAATTCCGTCCTTTCCAGAAGGCCCCCATTCTCTTATCAAAAACGATTGGCGCAGTACCATAGTAGAGCAAGCCGCCGCCTACACTTGCAAAGATAACGCCAATAAGCAAAGGCATGATGGTATCCATTTGGAAAGATATCACGCCTGACGAGAGTTTTGACAAAGAAAAACCAATCAACACTCCTATTCCGACAAGCAGGAAAATGGAACAGAACAGCTTCGCACCTAAGGATGCCCGAAATTCCAGGCGAATGGAATTGACGGCAACCAGTTTATGCGTCCGGAAATTGGCACCACCGCTTTTGGCGGAAGTCCAGTCTGTTTGCATGGCAACAGGATCATTGAGAGATGACGGATCAAAAGAAACGCGGTCGCTAGCCATGCTTTTCATTTTCTCTAATAACTTGTTGAGCATATATATCTTCCCATCCTAACGTTTATATTGAGAGTCACGAGCCGAGGGGTGCTGCATGTTTTTCGGCGGGTACGAGTGATCTCTCGAATGGATTGTTCCTCGTCCAGCGCCGTCTCCCCTTCTATGCATGCCTGGGCTTCGGTCATTTGTCCTCTCGGGTTCCATCCATCGCCCCTTCTGGACGAGTTACATAGAATTATACAGCGAGTCTCCTGGGAGACCTGCCTGGGGACAGGGTCGAGTACAACTTTTTAATTACCGTAAAGCTTTTTTATTAGCCGATTTATGACGTGAAGCATTCCGTGAGTGCATTTCGATTCTACACAGCGCAAGGCGGCGCCGTCCAATCCCGCGCCTGGGTGGCCCGCAGGGGTATTTCGGGGTGCTGGAGGAAGCGGGGATCCCCGAACGCCAGCACGGCTTCTACGCCCACTGGGTCAGGCACTTCTTCAACCGGAACCCCGGCAGGTCCCGCCGGTCGCTGAACGCCAGGGATGTCGCCCGCTTTCTGCGAACGCTCCGGGAGGATTCCGCCATGGAGGCCTGGCAGGTGGACCTGGCGCGGGTGCGCTGCGAGGCACGGATCGCCGTGCCTCCCAGATCAAGAGGAAGCCTGCCGGGCGGGTTTGTAGCGCGGCCGTGAGGCCGTATCTTCACGGCGGTAGCTGGGGATAGCGCCTCACGGCGCCCCTACGAACGCCACTTGCGCGAGCTGTCCTGTACGGATCTAGCAGGAGGGGGAAATCGCCGCTTGCTTCATGTGCAGGGTATTGGCCAGTTCCTCCTGCGTTAGATCCATCGCCTCCCGAAGAATGGCGTAACATGCTCATTCAAAGCTGGTTGTGCGGGTTTGGCAACGCTGTCGGTCTGTTCGCGGTGGCCGGGCAGACTAAAAATATCCCGGAATCCTCTTGCGGCTAGGGTTGGCCGCTTGTACAGTCCGGCAATGCGTCTGGCTCAAGTCATCGTACTCCTTCTGTTGACCCCGTGGTTGTTCGCGGGGGCGGGGCTGGTGATGTGCCATGACGTGGCGAGCGGCAACGTCCATATGGAACTAGCCGGCCCGGGGCACGAGGACAACTGTGCGGATGATTCCGACACCGACGGGCAGGCCTCCGATAGCGCCCCCGCAGACCCGGACTGTGTGGACACGGTGATTTCGCTCGAATCGCCAACCACCCTCTCGCATAGCAAGGTCCCCGTGCCGCCGCTGGCGCTCGTGGAGCCTGTCGCCCTACCGAAACCGCCCCGCTGGACGCCCGTCTCCGCTGCGTCACGGAACATCCTGGCCGAGGGCCTCCGGCCCCCGGATATAGGCGACGGCCTGGCGCTGAGAATCTAGGCGCATCCCGATTCAAGACTCTGCCCGCTACTTCGGTACGGGCCTTCCCGCACCGGCACGACCGTGCGTTTCCCTTTGTCTTAATCCGGATGGTTTATGTCTACTACCCAGCGCTTCATTTTCTTGCTCTCCTGCTTGCTTCTCCCACTCTGGGCCGACCCGTCCCACGCTCAAGCGGAGGACGCGGCCCCTTCCCCCTCCCTGACCTACCGGGAGGCGCTCGAACGGGTCCTCGCCTCCGATCCGCGTATCGCGCTACTGAATGCGCGGCTGGAGGAGGCGGAGGGACTGGCCGAACAGGCCGCGCTCGCCCTGAATCCTTCGCTCGAGGCCGAGGTGGAAAACCTCCTCGGCAGCGGGCCGTTCGAAGGGCTGGACGCGGCCGAGGCCACCATCACCTATGTCCAGGAGCTGGAAACCGCCGGCAAGCGCCGCCTGCGCACCGCAGCGGCGGAAGGGGAGCGCGAGGCCACGCGCATCGGGCTGGACGCCCTGCGTTTGAGCATCGCATCGGAAACCCGCACCGCATTCGACCGGGTGGTGCTGGCCCAGCGATGGCTGGACCTGCGCCAGCGCGAACGGGATCTGGCGATCGAGAGCCTGGAGGAAACCCGTCGCCTTCTGGAGGCCGCCCGGGTGTCCGCCACCGAGACCGCCCGCGCCGAACTGGCAGCGCAGGAAAGGAAATTCCGCGTGCGCCGGGCCGAGCGCGAGGCCTTGGCCGCCCGCGAGGCTCTGGCCAGTCTGTGGGGCGAAGCGGCCGACACCGGGTTCCGGGCCGAGGACGCCGTGGAGATCTTGGCCCCGCCGCCGCTGGAGGCGCTGGAAGCCCTGCTCCCGGCGCACCCGGATCTTAGCCGGCTGGAGGCGCTCCGGAGCGTCCGCGAGGCGGAACGCGATCTCGATGAGGCGAAGGGCACTCCCAATATGGAGCTTTTCGCAGGCGCCCGGCACTTCCGCGAGGAGGATGGCGACACCGCTTTTCTGGTGGGGTTCGGGCTTCCCCTTCCTCTTTTCGACCGCAACCAGGGCAACATCCGCGCCGCCGCGGCCCGTCTCCGCATGCTGGATGCGGAAACCGAAGCCCTGCAGCGGGACCTCCGCCTGGGCATCCGCGCCGCGTGGCGGGCGTTGTCCTCGGCCTTCGCGGACGCCACGGAGCTGGGCGAATCCCTGCTCCCCGCCGCCGAAGAGGCTCTCGCCCAGACCCGCGAAGGGTACCGGGAGGGGCGCTATCCCCTGCTGAATGTGCTGGAGAGCCGCCAGGCGCTGTACGACGTGCAGGAGGCCGAGCTGGAGGCCCTGGAGCGGGCCGTCCAGGCCCAGGCCGACCTCGAACGCCTCACCGCATCTTCACTCGCCAACCGTTCAAACCGCTGATCATTTGGAGAACCAACCCATGAACCTGAAAATTGATTTCCTGGAAATCGTGTCCCGCCGCGCACTGTGCGCCCTGGGCCTGCTGCTCGCCCCCGCCCTCCTCGCCGCCGAGGAGGATCACGGCCATGACCACGCCGCCCATGCGGAGGAGGCCCATGGCGATCACGCCCACGAATCCCACGCGGAGCACGGCGGGCATGACGATCATGGCGACCATGACGGTCACGGGGGCCACGAGGATGAAGGGCTGAACTTCACCCCGGAGGTGCTGGAGGAATTCGGCATCGAACTGGCAACCGCCGGGCCCGGCACCCTGCGCGAGACGGTGGGGCTTCCTGGCGAAATCCGCTTCAACCGGACCCGGCTCGCCTATGCCACCCCCCGGTTCGCGGGCACCGTGCGCAACACCCATGTCGCGCTGGGCGACGAGGTGAAGGAGGGCGACCTACTCGCCACCCTGGAAAGCGTCGATACGCTGCGGCCTTTTGAAATCAAGGCGCCCTTCGACGGGGTGGTCGTGGCGTACGACATCACCCTGGGGCAGACTGTCGAGGCGGGGGCCTCCCTGTTCACGGTGGCGGATCTGTCTACGGTGTGGGCCGACCTGCGGATTTTCCAGAAGAACTTCGGTCAAATCCAGAAGGGTCAGGCGGTCGAGATCACCGGAGGCCACAACCTTCCCTCTTTCCGGGGGCGAATCGACTACGTCGCCCCGACCGTGGATGAGCATACCCGAACCGGTCTGGCCCGGGTGGTGGTCGAGAACCCCGAGCGCTCCTGGAAGCCGGGGCTGTTCATCCAGGGGCGGGTCTTCCTGGAGAACCACGCCGTCGATATCCTGGTGCCGCGCACCGCCGTACTCACGATGGAGGATTCCCCCACGGTGTTCGTGCAGACCGCCGAGGGCTTCGAGCCACGCGCGATCCGGATCGGACATGGCGACGATGAATCGCTGCAGGTCGTCGAGGGGCTGCAGGCGGGGGAGACCTACGTCGCCCGGAATCCGATTTCCCTCAAGGCGGAACTGAGCAAGGGCGCCTTCGGTGGCCACCAACACTAATAGCACTTTCTGGAGGCCTGGCCATGTTACACAACTGGATCGATTCCGCCCTGCGGAACAAGCTGATCGTGGTGCTCATCATTCTCGCCGTGATGGGGATGGGCTACCGCAGCTACCGGAGCCTGCCGGTGGACGCATTTCCCGACGTCTCGCCCGCCCTGGTGCAGGTGTTCACCGTCACCTCCGGGCTTGGCCCGGAGGAGGTGGAGAAATTCGTCACCTTCCCGGTGGAGGCCGCCATGAGCGGCCTGCCGCACGTGGAGGAAATCCGCTCCGTCTCCAATTTCGGGCTCTCGGTGGTGAGCGTCTATTTCGAGGAGGGAACGGACATCTACTTCGCCCGCCAGGTGGTGGGCGAACGGCTCTCCGAGGCCCGGGAATCCATTCCCGAAGGCTTCGGCGAACCTGAGATGGGCCCCATCTCCACCGGCCAGGGGCTGGTGCTGTACTACAACCTCATCGACACCACCGGGAGCTACACCCTGGAGGAGATGCGCACGCTGCAGGACTGGGTGGTGAAGTTCAACCTGCAGACCGTACCCGGCGTGACCGAGGTGCTGGGCATCGGCGGGCACGTCAAGCAGTTCCAGGTCAACATCGATCCCGATGCCCTGCTGCGGTACAACCTCGGCCTGCACGAAGTGATCGCGCGCATCGAGGCCAACAACCAGAACGTGGGCGGCCAGTTCCTCGAACGGAACGGGGAGATGTATATCGTGCGCTCGGAGGGGCTGGCGAAGAACATCGCCGACATTGAACGCATTGTCATCACCCACGAGGATGGCACCCCGGTTTTTCTGGAGGACGTGGCCACCATCGAGCTGGGCGGGGAAGTCCGCCAGGGTCTGCAGACCCGCAACGGGGTGGAGGAAGTCGTCTCTGGCATGGTCATCAAGCTCTACGGCACCAATTCCTCGACCGTGATCCAGGCGGTTGAGAAAAAGCTGGCGGAGATCGAGAAGGCGCTGCCCGCAGGCGTGAAGATCGAACCCTACTACGAGCAGAAAACCCTCGTGGAGGCCGCCGTGGGCACCGTCACCGGCGCGCTGGTCCAGGGCATCGTGCTGGTGGTGCTGATCCTGCTGGTGTTCATCGGCGGATTCCGCCCGAGCGTGGTGGTCGCCCTGGCCATTCCCTTCTCGGTGCTGTTCGCCACCGGCGCCATGCAGGTGTTCGGCATCTCGGCCAACCTCATGTCGCTGGGTGGCCTGGCCATCGCCATCGGCATGATGGTCGATGGCACCATCGTGATGGTGGAGAACACCGACCGGCTCCTGCGCGGGGCGGACCCCGACGAACCGAAGATGGCCGTGATCTCCCGCGCCTGCCGCGAAGTGGTGAGGCCCATCACCTTCGCGATCCTTATCGTGGTGCTGGTGTTCATCCCCCTGTTCACGCTGCAGGGCATCGAGGGCAAAATGTTCCGGCCCCTCGCCTACACGGTATCGCTGGCCATGTTCGGCTCGCTGCTCTACGCCCTGCTCGGCGCTCCGGTTTTCTCCACCCTGCTTATGCGGCGCCCGGCGAGCGTGGCGCACATGCCGACCCGAACCAAACAGTGCATATGAAGGTGGAGCTTAAG
>CBFGVE010000050.1:0-10821 GCA_965651915.1 uncultured bacterium | reverse complement strand
GGAAGGCCACATTGAGGCCTTCGTTCACGCCATTGAGATTGCGCTGGTAGCGCCACATCTCGAAGCCTTCGCGGGCAATGCCCTCGAAGAAGGCGGAGAAAGTAGAGAATACGTTGAGCTGCGGCTGGGTGCTGCTCACCGCCAAACCGTTGGCCATGATGGCGGAGACCTGCTCCTCGATGCTCATCTCATACTGCTGGTTGGCCGCGATGTGCTTGCGGGCTTTGCCCAGCTTGGTCGAGGCGTCGAGGTCGCAAGCGACAATGAACACGTCCTTGGGGAATGTCTTGGCCACGAGGTCGTAGCCGACCTCGGAACCGGCGCGCGGCGAAACTACCTTGCCCACGCCAGGCAGCTCGGCTTTCGCGCACACGTCCTGGGGCAGGACCAGGTTGGGCGTTCCGGGTGCGGGACGGGCCTTGGTGACTACCTGCTTGCGCGGCTTGCTGGCCAGGGACTCGTGGGCGGCTCGCTGGGCAGCGCTGAGCTGGAGCATGGGATTGGCCAGCACCTCGTCGAGGCTCCTGCCCTTCATGTGGCCGTCGTGGTGGCCGGCTCCGCCGGGCAGCTCGTTCACCAGGAATACGCATTCGAGCATGCAGACGACATCGCGGTAGCTCATGAGCGAGCCCGGCACCCAGACCTCGGTGCTAAGGTCCACCTTGTGCTTGGCGGCGAAGGAGGCTGTCTGCTCGACAATGCCGTGACGCTCGGCGAAGGCCTTTAGGGTCATGCGGGCACCGGTCGGGTAGATCATGACCGGGATGCCCTGGCGATTCAGTTCGCGGGCTTCGTGAAGCGCGGCGTAGAAGGCACGGGTGTCGTCGAGGCGCTCGACCTCGAGGATGCGCACGCCCAGGGAGGCAATCACCGGACGGGGGTCCTTGTCCATGATGCTCTTGGTGCTGCCGCTGAGCTGGATACCATTGCGGTGCATGATGAAGGTGACCGGAGCCTTATGGAAGTAGGCGCCGTTGAAGCCGTTCAGCGCCTGGCCGGAGATCCAGCCGGCGTCGCCGCAGTGGCAGATGACCCAGGCCGAGTCGCCCTGGCGGGCGCGCATGCCGAGGGCTTGGCCCACCGCGGCGGGGATCATGACGCCGAGGCGTCCGCCGTTCAGCTCGGTGCCACCGGGCACCCACGAAACATGGCCGGGAATATCCAGGCCGCGGCGGAAACCGTCGATCACGGTCTGCTCGTCGAGGTAGCCCCATGCGGCAAGCATGCCGTAATAGCCGATGCTGGTGTGGGCATGCTCCATGGTGTAGACCGCCTGGCCGGCGTTGGCGAGGGCGGAAGTAACCGAAAAGGCAGGCATGAGATCCAGGCCGCCGCCGAGGTGGTCCAGCTCGTTGATCTTAGCCAGCGAGGCCAGGGAGGCCAGCGCGATGCGCGCGGCCCTGATCTGTAGGGCCTCCAGCGCAGCAACCTCCTCGTCGCTGAGGGTCGGCCGGGCGATGTCGAGACCGAGGGGGAGTATCTCCGAGGCGACCGAATCGCGCATGTAGCGGGTCGAATCAATCAGCTTGCGGTTGCGTTCCTGCTGGGCGTCCCACGCAGTGGCGGCGTCGGCTAGTGTGGTCATGTGGTAGGTCCTGTCGTTAGGGGTGTGAATGCAGATGGGTTCTGGCCTCGAAAACCGCAGGCTCTTCCCAGAGTGGAAAGCGCCGGAGATTGCCCGGAAAACTAGAGCCTGTACCTATAGCAGGCTGTAGCGGCCCGGCGCAATGATTTGATAAGGATCAAGGGCGATTTTAACCGTCCGGGCGACCTGCCAGAATGGATTCCCCGGGTCCACGATCAGGCCCATGGACTGAACGCCCACCCGGTAGGGGGGGAAACCCGCCGCGATAAAGCGCTCGTGCATCTCGTCGTTGCAGGCGTGGGCTCGCCGCACCGCCGCAACGTCTTCGCGGTCGAAGGCTATGTTGATCACCGCCTCCATGACTTTGCTGTCCAAGGTGTTCAGCGTCACATAGGGCACAAAGCCGTGTTTTCCACAGGTCTCCTCGGCAATGCTCATTAGGGCCGCCCCATCGCGCCCGCTAAGCCCGCAGAAGGGAAGACAATAGAGCATCCCCCCCCGGGTTTGGTCCGGATTGTAGGGGAGATCCCGGGTGGTCTGCTCGACCGGCCAGCACACGCTGTGCAGGGCCGCATCGGTGGGAATCCCCGCCGAGAGCCCCTGTAGCGGCGACACCGCCCGTAGTACCGCAAGTTTCAGGCGTACCGCCTCGAACCGGCTAAAGGCTCCAAGCACGCGCCCCACCCGCTCCAACTTCTCGGGCGTCATGAACCGCACTTCCGCCAGACTACTCAGGGCCTTGCGCACTTCCCGGCAGCACACCGCCACCTGGGGCCGCGTTCCCATGATGCCCGTGATGGCGCTCCAGGGCCCGAACCCCTCCCGAGCCAGCACCTCGGCGCAGCGTTCCGCCAGACCTTCGGCAGGATAGCCCAGGGCCTTCAGTTCGTTGTACACCAGGGGGCCAATTGCTATCTCGGTCCGGGCACGGTTGCCGATGTGGATCACGCCAGTGAGCACCCCATCGCGGCGCAGCTTGGCCAGGGCGTCGATGAATGCGACGAAATCCTCGGCGCGACGCAGCTTGGCGAGCATCGAGGTCTGGGCCTCGGGCTTGGGGATCAGCGCAAAGCCTGCCGCCGTCACAATCCCCATGTTCGACTGGAAGAACAGGCCGTCTAGCCCCGGACCAATACCATGGCGATAGAGATGGGCCGTGGAGGCTCCCTCGATGTGCGAGAATCCGGTGCGCACCAGCTCGCCCCGTCCCAACACCACTTCCAGCCCACAGAGGCTGTCGGCGCGGGTGGCGAAATAGCCAATCCCGCGCTCCAAAGCATTGCCGAGCAAACTGCTGTCGCGGGACGATCCGGTGACGTTCAGCAGGAGCGGCAGATTGCGCTCGGCAATGTATCGGTAGAGCTGCTCCTGGGTAACTCCCGGCTCGATTACCGCGTAGGCCCCCTCGACATTCACCTCGCGGATGCGGTTCATCCGGCTCAGGTCGAGGATGGCGCAGTCTTTCCTGGCCGGCAGGCGCGAGCCCAGCCCCCAGTTGCAGCCCCGGCTAAGCGGATAAACGGGCGCGGCGTATTCCGCGGCGATCCGCACTGCCTGCTGGACCTGCTCGGTATCCGAAGGCCGGAGCACGCACGGCACCGCAGCTTCCAGACCGCTCACGTTGGCCAGGTACGGGGCTAGATCGCCGCCCTCCAGTACATGCCCGTTCCCCAGCGCGCTGCGCCAGGCAGCAATCGCCTCGGTCCACTGCGGCGTACGGGGCGCGGCGGAAGGATCCATGATGCCGTCGCTAGGGCTTGGGATTCCAGACCGAGGGGTCGGCCTGGTAGTGGACAAACTCCATCACCTGCAGAACCACTAAGGCGAGAAAGCAGAGACCGGCCAGAATGGTCAGCACGCCAAACACCGTGATCTCCTTCGAGGATGCGGTGCCGCCGGCGGAAGCTGGCCGCTCGGCAGGTGGAGGGCCGTCCTCGTGGGCAGCCGGTCCGAAACCCAGGATGGGAACAAACACGAGGGGTAAAAGAAACAGGCCCACGCCAAAACCGGCGCCCTTACCGAATTTGCTGGCAAGCCCAAGGCAGAGAAGTAGCGAGATAACGATGTTTACGCCCGGAATCAGAAGCAGCACAAACCACCAGGCGGGCTTTCCAGCCGCCTTGCAGAAAACGATGATCTGGTAGATGGGAATCAGTATGGCCCAGCCAGGCTGGCCCGCCTTGGTGAGAATTCGCCAGCCAGCGATGATCATCAGCACCGAGAATACGGTACCCAGCAGGATGATCAGGATGGCGAGTCCCCCGCCCCCGCTCGACGTTGTGGAAGCAGGAGTGTAGGAACCAGCCGGAAACATGCCGGAGGATGGGGCATCTTGCGCCACTTCGTCCGCCCCGGCACCCGCATCACCCGGTTCGGACCAGTCATCGGAAGCGGGGGCAGGCTCCCCTCCGGTCTCCATACCCCCCGGAGCTTCGGTGGCAGCCTCGGTTCCGGGGGCAGCGTCGCCCCAGGGGTCCCCGTCATCCTGGGCCATCGTCCGCTGGGGCGCTGCAAAGATCAGAGTGGCCAAGAGGAGGACTGCGAGGCGGAGGAGACGCTTCATAGCGGGGATTCCAGGAGGTTCGAGGTTGAGTCTGGCATGCTGCGGGTTCGTGGGGAAAAATGCAACCCCGTTTTATGGATCGGCCCCGCCCGAACGCAACGGCCGGGCGGGGCCTGGCGGAACCGACTAGAAGCCCATGCGCACCGCTGCGCCGAGAAATACCGTATCGGTGTCGATTTTGGTGTCCTCGTCCTTAAGATCCTGCTCGTCCTCGAAACGATAGTGGGCATGCAGGTCGAGGTAGAGATTAGGCAGCACCGGAAACTCCAGACCAGCGCGGAAGGTGAAGAAGGGGTCGTCCGCAAATTCACTATCCATGTAATTGACCCCGACGCCGGCCGCAGCGTAGAGCCCCTGCCCCAGAATCAGGTAGGCCTGACCCGCATAGGCGTCGTCGCCGAAGCGGTCGGGCAGCAATTCGGCGTCGATACCCAAACCAACCAGTCCGGGACGGTACTGGTAGCTGACCACGTAGGAAAAGCCGTCGTCGTCGACATCGGAGTCGAGATCGTCCAGCGCGATCCAATAGTTGGCGCCACCACCAATGCGATGGGGGCCTTCGGCGGCGTGGCCAGGCGCGACCGCCATCAAACTGAAGGCCGCAGCGGCAAGAAACGCGATTCGCATGCTCATGGGTACTCCTTGCTTGGGGTGGATCGGGCGGACTATCCGCCTAACGCCTGCATACATACCCGGAATCGGCATTTCCGGCAAGGAAACATCCGGGATGTAATTTTATTGATTCAGTTTTTTTCATTTGACCCCACCCCGCTCTTCTTCGACGCTGATATGTAGCGCATCGGTCAGGAAAGCCTCTTTTTCGTCGTCAACTGCAATCGCACCTTCAGGAACCCCGCCCCCATGCATACTGCATCAACCGGCCGCCCGTTCTGGACCTCATGGCTCTTGCGCGTTGTCGCGCCTGTCTTCGACTCCCTTGCCACCCACCGGCTGCGAGCCAGCATGCCAGTCGAAGGACTGCCCGAACACCGGGACCAGCGCCAACAGGTGACCCATCTGGAGGCCTTGGGCCGTGCGCTGGCCGGCACGGGCCCCTGGCTAGAAGCCCAAGGGCTGGACGCCAAGGAGCAAGCCTTGCGCGATCGCCTTAAGGAAAAGGTCCTCCAGGCCATCGCCAACGCCACCGACCCCGCGTCGCCCGACCATATCGATTTCGATGTGAACTATCAGAACATCGTCGATACCGCCTTTCTCGCCCATGGCCTGCACCGCTGCTACCACAGTGTCTGGTCGGCGCTCGACGCGGGCGTCCAGCAGCGCGTGCTCGATTGCATGCGGCAAACCCGAGCCCGGAAGCCCCACTTTAACAACTGGCTGCTTTTTTCGGCCATGACCGAAACCTTTCTCAAGCGGGCCGGGGCCGACTGGGATCCCATGCGGGTGGACTACGCGGTCCAACAGCTAGAACAGTGGTACCTAGGCGACGGCGTCTACGGCGACGGCCCCCACCTCTGCAACGACTACTACAACAGCTACGTGATCCAGCCCATGCTGATCGACATCATCGAGCACACCGAACACTGGACTTCTTTCCGCGATCGGGTTCTCTCCCGGGCCTGCCGCTTCGCTATCTATCAGGAACGTATGATCGCCCCCGACGGCAGCTTCCCCGCCACCGGTCGCTCGCTCGCCTACCGTTGCGGCGCTTTTCAGCACCTTGCCCAGATGGCGCTCCGCGAAGAACTGCCCGAGGGTCTTTCGCCCGCGCAGGTTCGGTGCGCCCTCGCCGCCGTCATCCAGCGGACCCTAGGCGCCCCCGGCACCTTCGACGAACAGGGCTGGCTCCGCATCGGTCTCGCAGGCCACCAGCCCTCCCTCGGCGAGCGCTACATTTCAACCGGAAGTCTCTATCTCTGCTCCACCGTGTTTCTACCACTGGGCCTCCCACCCTCATCCCCCTTCTGGACCGATCCAGACGCCGACTGGACCAACCGGGCCATCTGGTCAGGACTGGATCATCCCGCCGACCACGCACTCAAGCCATAGCACGCAGAACCATCCAGGGCCGCAACCCGCGCCCCTTCCCGAAAAGGAAACCAGCCATGAGCCAAAACCGCCACTTCATCCCTCCCCTCCTACCCGTGCTGCTTGGCCTAGCCCTGTCGGTCTCTACCACAAGCCCTGCGATGGCGGACAAAGAGGACAAGGAACGCCCCAACTTTCTGTTCATCCTGGTCGACGATCTGAACGACTGGGTCGGTGCCATGGGCTACCATCCCAACGCTCTCACCCCCAACATCGACCGCCTCGCCGAACGCGGCACCCTTTTCCTCAACGCCCACGCGGCCGCTCCACTGTGCGGGCCAACCCGCGCGGCGATGATGAGCAGTCTGAGACCCTCGACCTCGGGCATCTATGGCCATAATAACCTCGCGCTTCTCCAGAAAAACCCAGCGATCAGCAGGGTTCCCCTGCTCCCCCGCTACTTCGCCGACCACGGCTACGCCACACTCGCCACCGGCAAGATTTTTCACGAAGGCGCTCCGGTCGAAATGTTCGACGTGGTGGGCGAAGCCAAAACCGACTACGGCCCCTTTTCCCCGAAACGTCTTGGCTACACCCCGCCCGGCGGCAAGGGTACGTCCACCGACTGGGGCGCCTATCCCGAATCCGACGAGGAAATGCCCGACGTCCGATACGCCCGCTGGACCGCGGACCAGCTCGGACGCTCCTACGACCAACCCTTCGCCCTTTTTGTCGGCTTCGTCCGCCCCCATGTTCCCTGGACCGTCCCCCAGCGCTGGTTCGACATGCACCCCCTCGAAGGCATCCAGCGCCCACCGTACAAGGCCGACGACTTCGACGACCTCCCCGAAACCTCGCGGCGCTTCAGTGATCTGCCCATGATGCCGAAGGTGGAGTGGATGGAGCAGGATCAAAACTGGGAGAAGTCGGTCCAGGCCTACCTGGCCAGTGTCACCTTTGTCGATCACTGCGTGGGCACCGTGCTCGACGCCCTCGAGGAAAGCCCCCACGCCGACAATACCATCGTGGTGCTCGTGGGCGACCACGGCTACCAGCTCGGCGAGAAGGGCATCTGGGCCAAGCATACTTTATGGGAGCGCTCGACCCGCGTCCCGCTGGTGATCGCCCGCCCCGGCGACCGTGAAGCCAGCCGCACCTCCAAACCCGCCAACCATATCGACCTCTTCCCCACCCTGGTCGAGCTGGCCGGGCTTCCTCCGGTCCCGCAGCACGAAGGAACCTCGCTCGCCCCCCTCCTCGACAACCCCAAAGCCGATGGCTACACCGCCAGCGTGACCACCCACGGCTACGGGAACCACAGCGTGCGCACCGAGCGCTGGCGCTACATCCGCTACGAGGATGGCGCCGAGGAACTCTACGACCACGACAGGGATCCCAACGAATGGCACAACCTCGCCGCCAACCCCGACTACGCCCCCGTCGTGAAGGACCTCCGGCAGCACCTGCCGACAACCAACGCCCCCTGGGTCCCGGAAAGCTCGGTCGGCGTCGTCTACAATCCCTTCCTGGTCGATATCGTCAACCGCACCAAGGCCGGCGAGTAGAAGGCCCCGGATTCTTCCCGCTCCCCTGCATACAGGACTCCCGCGCCTCAAATAGCTTGCGCATCGCGGTATTTCGTTATACATTTTGTCTAACGAAAAGCCGCAGGTGCCGCCATGCAAACCGCAACGATCCGAGAAGTGCAACACCACCTATCCTCCGTTCTTAAAAAAGTTGAGGAGGGGGAAGAAATCCAGGTGCTTCGGAGAAGCAAGCCTATCGCCCGAATCGTGCCACTCAAGCCGGCGGGTCCCGAAGCGAGTGCCGACTGGACTAACCATGCATCGGAAATCTCCCGGATATTTGGCGGACGCATCGTCAGTGGCCAGCCGATGGAGACCATCGTGAGCGAGGGCCGGGGCGATAGGTGATGAACGCCTACTACGACACGAGCTGCCTCGCCAAACTTTACGTGCCGGAGCCAGGTAGCGAGCACATCGTGCATCTGGTCACGAGCGAAGGAAAGGCGCTGCCGTTCACCCCACTCCACGATACGGAGCTTAGAAACGCACTGGCCTTGAAAGCTTTTCGCGCCGAACTGCACAAAAACGAGATGGTGCAACTCTTGCTGCAGATCGATTCAGATATTCGTGAAGGACGCCTGCTGCAGATTGCTCCCGACTGGGGCGACACGTTCAGGAGGGCCAACCAGCTATCCGCCGCATACACTATCCATGCAGGCTGTAGGACCCTAGACATCCTTCACGTTGCCCAGGCCAGCACCCTGGGTTGCCGCCGGTTCATTACAAACAATGCCCGCCAAGCCAGCTTGGCGATGCAGATCGGGATGTCGGTCAAGGTTCCGGACTAAACGCCGGGTTAACTCTCACGTCGGCAAGGCGCTCGGGCGGTGTGACGGCCAGATGGACGAGGAGGCCCCCGCGCACGCTTGCCTCGACCACGGTTTCACACGGCGCGTGGAGCTTGAAATCGGCGTCCCAGTCGCTTGGCCAGGCGGGCAGCAGATGAATCTGGCCGTCAAACTCCGAGCCGGTCTCCGGCTCGCACTGCATGAGCATCGCCTGCACGGCCTTCATCAGCACGCCCCCATGATCCTGGTCGGGCGTCCAGTCGTAGTTGGGGCCCCAGAATGCGGGAAACCTTTCCTTCTGGTCAAAATTCGCCGAACGCTCCACGACGTATGCCCTTGCCTCCTCGGCCAACCCCAGGTAGGCCATGAAAATATCGTCCTGGCGCCACCCAAAGCCGCCGCGGTCCCAGCGGTGCTCCAGGGCCACCCGGGCGAGATCGGCGTTATCCCGGTTGAAGCTAGCCAGACGGAAAGGAAAAACGCAGTAAAGTTCCGGATTTTCGATGTTCCGCTTATCGGCGTAATGCTCGGCGGGCGCGAAGGCCATTTTTCCATCGATCTCACGGGTGGGAAGCTCGGGCACTTTCCGTCTAAGCCCGGCCCAGTAGGTCCGCTGCTGCGGCGTAGCCAGATCTTCGGGAAGCGCGATCAGACGGTCGAGCACGGCCTGCAGGCCTGCCACCTCGGACATGGGGTTGGTGCATTCCCACCAGCTCTCCAGCGCCTGCGCCGGGTTCAGGATCAGCTTTCCCTCGTCGCTCGTCGAAAAGTACTCGTCGAAAAAACGGGTCACCGCGTCGGCGGTGGGCAGCGCCTTGTTCGCAAGAAATTCCCGGTCCTGGGTGTGCTCGTAGTAGTCCAGCAGCATGTAGGCCAGCTCGAGTCCGGCAACCCATTCCCACTTGTGCCACGGAAGTTGCTGCAAGGGATCCTCTCGCTCCTCCATCGGCTGCCAGCCGTAGGCCCGGCTGATCACATCGCCCCAGAAGTAGACGGTCTCGGGATAGTAGGCCCCGCCATGGCCGAAGTAGCGCTGGGTTCGGTACTGGTTCAGCGGGAGATGGCGGTCCACATACTGCTCGACCAAGGGAAGCATCAGGTCGCGGTCGCCGCTGGCCAGTACGCTCAAGTAGGGCAGGCGGGTATTTTGCCACCAGTAGCCCGGCCCCCACCGCCGGAAATCCGCCCCTCCGGGCTTGCCCTCGTGCGGCACAGTGAAGATCGATCCGTTGAACTTGATCGGATAGGCCCCGCGGCCTGCGCAGATCGTAATGAACCGCTGCAGCGCATAGGCCCGGCTGAGGACAAAGGCGGGATCAGACTCGGACCACTCGCCAGCCGATTCCCTATCCGACGCATAGATATCGATCCGACTCCGCCCCCAGCGCTCGGCCCACCACTCCTCGTGGGCGCGGCGGCGCTCAGCGAAGCCAATGGCCTCGGCCTCGCGGATGTGCCCCTCGATCATGGCAACCCATTCTTCTCCCGTTGCCGGATGCAGCGTGTCGACATAGACCGAGAAGCAATGGCTCTTGGCCGGGGGCGAAAGCAGGGTGGTGTCGTTCACCGCGCGTGCGCCCTCGGCGGTGACAATCGCACCGAAGGTACGTCCTAGCAGCGGATCGGGCCTGGGAAAGCCGCTAACCCCCTGGACCTTGGCCAGGGCGGCAGGCCCCACTGACTTGATGTTGCGGTGATACCAGCCTATGCGGCCCGTCTGCCCGGTGAGAAGCGTGTCAGGCTCGACGATGGTGGGTGGCTCCAATCCTTCAGGCGCCCCTGGCTCGTTCAATATATCGCTGTTTTCCGTGTTCGGCAGCGCGGATCGCTCGGTGCGCCACAACTCGACCGATGCGGTGGCAGCCAGCTCGCGGGACGATTCGACGGACACGTGGATCACGGGATGGTTGGCATCGACCCATACCCTTAGCACTGTTTCATCGTCCCCCTCCCCGTAGCGGACCTCCATGGTGGCGTCGGCGAGCGAAAGCGTTTGCCTGAACGGATCGGTGCGGGGTGCAGGATCGAGCTTGACCCGCACCATGCCCAGCTTGAGCAGCCGGGCGTTGTCCCCCCAACTGTCGGTACGCCCGATGAAAAAACAGAGGTCGCCCGAAGGCTCGATCCAGGCATTCATCCCGGTGGACCCGTTGCCCAGCGGCATTGACCCGTGGTGGTCCGCGCTAGGAGCCTCCCATACCACATCGTAGCGCGAAGGGGATTCCGCACCTGGCGAACCGGCGAGGAGAAGCGAAGGGGCCACCGTACATGAGATCAATGTCCTGGTCATAATGCAGACTCCTTGCATCTGAG
>CBFGVE010000049.1:0-10944 GCA_965651915.1 uncultured bacterium | reverse complement strand
GTCATCGCCGACTCCATCGAAACCGTGATCGGCTGCCAGGGCTTCGACGGTCTCGTCGCCATCGGCGGCTGCGACAAGAACATGCCCGGCTGCCTCATGGCCATCGCCCGGCTCAACCGCCCCGCCGTTTTCGTCTACGGCGGCACCATTCTTCCCGGCCACTACAACCGCAAGGCGGTGGATATCGTCTCCGTCTTCGAGGCCGTCGGCGCCCACGCCCGGGGCGACATCTCCACCAAGCAGCTCACCGAGATCGAAAGCTGCTCCATTCCCGGACCTGGCTCCTGCGGCGGCATGTACACCGCCAACACCATGGCCTCCGCCATCGAGGCCCTCGGCATGAGCCTGTGCAACAGCTCGGCCCAGGCGGCCGTCTCCCAGGCCAAGAAGGACGACTGCCGCGCCGCCGGTGCCGCCGTTCTCAAGCTGATCAAGCGCGGCATCCGGCCTTCCGACATCCTCACCAAGGAAGCCTTCGAGAACGCCATCGCCATGGTCGTCGCCCTCGGCGGCTCCACCAACGCCGTGCTCCACCTCCTCGGCATCGCCCATACCGCCAACGTGAAGCTAAGCATCGATGACTTCACCCGCATCGGTAAGAAGGTTCCCGTCCTCGCCGACCTCAAGCCCAGCGGCACCTTTGTCATGGCCGAGCTGGTCAAGATCGGTGGCACCACCCCCCTGATGAAGACCCTCGTCGAGGAGGGCCTCATGCACGGCGACTGCCTCACCGTCACCGGCAAGACCCTCAAGCAGAACCTCAAGGGCGTGAAACCCTACCCCGCCGGCCAGAAGGTCATCCGCCCCCTCTCCGACCCCATCAAGCCCACCAGCCACCTCGTCGTGCTGCGCGGAAATCTCGCCCCCGAGGGCGCGGTCGCCAAAATCAGCGGCAAGGAAGGCCTCAGCTTCCAGGGCAAGGCCATTGTCTTCGAGTCCGAGGAAACCGCCCTCCAGGCGATCCTCGACGGCCGCGTCAAGGCGGGCCACGTCATCGTCATCCGCTACGAGGGCCCCCGTGGCGGGCCCGGCATGCGTGAAATGCTCTCCCCGACCTCCGCCATCATGGGCAAGGGACTCGGCAAGGAAGTCGCCCTCATCACCGACGGGCGCTTCTCCGGCGGGAGCCACGGCTTCGTGGTGGGCCACGTCACTCCCGAGGCCTTCAACGGCGGTCCTCTGGCGGTGGTGAAAAACGGCGACGGCATCACCATCGATGCCGCCAAGCGAGCCATCACCCTCGATGTCAGCCAGGCCGAGATCGACAAGCGCCTAAAGAAGTGGAAGCGCCCGACTCCCCGCTATACCCGCGGCGCCCTCGCCAAATACGCCGCCCACGTCACCTCGGCCTCCGAAGGCGCCGTCACCGACAAAGATCTCGTCATTTAGCTTCCTCATCCACATGGGGCGGGGGAACGAGTACGGGAAGCCCCGAAACGGAGATAGAAACGAGGCTCGGAGACCATGGAGAGGGGGAGGCACCCCCTTTCTCCATGCGTTTCACGGAGACGCCACAACAACCCACACCCCCCTTTCCCTCCTTCCCCGCGTCTCGCGGAGACGCCGCTACAACGCCCCACTTCTTCTCCGTGAGCCCCGTGCCTCCGTGAGAACAGAATAATCCCTCTCCCACCTCTTCGTTCCCCCCCCTCAGCCTTCACCTTTCCTCCCTCCCCCCCTCAGCCTTCACCTTTCCTCCCTCCCCCCCTCCGTGCCTCATTCCTAACCCACTCACTTTCCCCCTTGCTAAAGCGTTTCGTTTAGAATATTCTAAACAAACTCAATGAGTGGCCTCCGTACAGCCCGCAGGGAAATGATCGAAGCCGGGGGGCGCACCGCCCAGAGCTTCGGCGTAAACCGCCTCATGGGGCAGGTTTACGTGCTGCTGTACCTTTCTCCGGAACCCCTTTGCCTCGACCAAATTGCGGAAGGCCTAGGCGTCAGCAAGGCCAGCGTCAGCATCATCTGCCGCCAGCTCGGCGGCTTCGGCGCGATCAAGCGGGTCTGGGTCAAGGGCGACCGCAAGGACTACTACCGCGCCGTGACCGACGTCGGTAGCCTCATCAACGGCGGAATCCTCGACGTGCTGGCCAAGAAGCTCGATAGCGCCCGGGTCCAAATCGAACGCAGCCTGGAACTTCTGGAGGCCGATGGGGCCAGTACGGCCGAAACTGAGCATGTGCGCCACCGGCTGCGCGAAGCCGAACGTTACCGCAGTAAAATGGCCAATCTAATGCGCAACCCCCTAGTGAAGGCCATGTTTTAAGGGCGGTTGCCGCACCGCGGCAATTTCCCAAAATCGCCCGGAAACACGGTGGGCCCACCGCTCTCTGCCTTTCCGGGCGATTATGGGACTGGGAAGACAATCCAGCCAGGCCGTAGATTTCCGCGGGAAACCGCCCGGGAATCGACCGGCGCGGAGCGCGCCTTTGCAGTTCGACGGCTCGACGCCGCTACACCAACTCCCCGCTCCCCCTCCGTGATCCCCGTGCCTCCGTGAGATCAGAAGCCCTCTCCCTTCCCCTCGTGCCCGCCGCGAGATCCCATCATCTTCTCCTAGTTTCGCGCCTTCCGCGTGTTTCGTAGTGCCCCCTCCTCCCTCCACTCTCTTCGTCCCCCCCCCATTTGCGTCCATCAACGTCCATCTGCGGTTAACCCCTTTTCCTCCTTCCCCGCGCTCACGGAGACGCCTCTACATCTCAACCTCCATGTCCCGCCCACTTCTAGCCATGGCCACCCGCCGCATCCGTGAAGGCGCCGGCAGCTACGGCGCTGGCCCTTCCATGCACTGGACGCAGCAGGTGCCCGACCTGCGCGCCATCCTGGGGGAGGTCCGCTTCCTTATCATCGGGGGCCTCGCCACCCGCCTATACATGCCTGAACGGATGACCTTGGACGTCGATGTGCTCGTCCACACCGACGACCAGGCGGAGGCCGAGCGCAAGCTGGTTGCGGCCCAGGCTCGCCACCAAGGTCCGCTGACCATAGGCGGATCGTCCTGGGAATTTCCAGGCGGACGAGCGTTGGACCTCATCGCCTTGGAACTGCCCTGGATTAGCGAGGCGCTGGCCCATCCGCATCAAGGCCCCGATGGACAGCCCTACGCTGACCTGCCCTGGCTGGTACTCTTAAAACTTCACTCCAGCCGAACCCAGGACCTGGCCGACCTAGCCCGCATGCTCGCTACCGCCGGCAGCGACTCTCTTGACCTGGTTCGCCAAACAGTAGCCCGTCATTCTCCCCGCGACCGCGACGATATCGAAAGCTTGATCAAGCTGGGGCAGATGGAACGCGGGGCAACCTCCAGAGACTGAGGCTGTAGACAAGTGTAATAGTTTATAATGGCCAATTCCAAGGGCGCAAAGTCCCAGATTTCAAAGGAAATCGTCGCATTTCCTTCCCATCTGCGTAAATTTGCGTCCATCCGTGGTTAACTTCCCCCCCCTTTTCGTGCTTTTTGTGGCTAACCCCTCTTCCTGCCCCCTCCCCACAGGCCCCGCCGGCCCTCCGTCCTCGGAACGCTTGGCCGGGAGCGGGCTGCTGCCGGCATCGACTTCCTGCTGATCGGCGGCTTCGCCGTGAACTACTATGGCTACACGCGCAACACCCTGGATGTGGACTTCATGATCGCCGAGGCCGATCAGCCCGCTGTGAAAAAAGTCATGTCCGCAGCTGGATTCAGCAACCAGACCGTCCTGGACAATGTCAGCTTCTTCCATCATCCGGAAGGCGGCATGCGGATTGATTTTCTCACCGTGGATGCCGCATCGTTCGCCCGGCTGTGGGAGAAGGCGCGCACTTTAGCCTTGGACGGGATCCAGCTTCGCGTACCCGACCTGCTTGACCTGCTCGCGATGAAGCTCTTCGCGCTCCATCACGGCGGCCCCCGCCGACAAGGCAAAGACCTGCCCGACGTGGCCTACCTCTGCGTGCTCAACGATGTCGATCTGGAAAAAGATCTGCGCCCGCTGTGCCTTCGCTTCGCCAGTGAGGCCCTGTTTGAGACTATTCAGAAGCAGGTGGATGAACTCATCGGCAAGGAATAGCATGCCCACGACATCACTTTATTCCCACTTTCCGCCCCGGCTCTCGATGGCGGACTATGTAAGGTGGCTGGACCAGCCCCTTCTTCGCCCCATGCCCCAGCAAGCCAGCCGACAGAAGGCGCTCGAGGAACGAATCGAGGTTCCCTTCCGTATCCCCAATTTGCGCGAGAATGAATGAGGAAGGGCAATTAATTCCTCACCGCAAATTTGGGAGTGGCCGCTCCGCGGCGGGGGATGAGGGATGAAAGATGAAGGGGGAGGAGGAGACCAGAGACTAAAGGCCTAAGACATTGGACACCCCCCCCTGAACCGAAGGACTACAGACCACCGACTACGGACTCGAGACTGATGCACTCCACGCCAATAGGCTGCCTTTCGATTTTACTCCCCCGCTCTCTCCATCCGTGTTAATCCGCGTCGATCCGTGGTTAACTCTCCCCCTCCCTCTCCCCCACATCCCAAATTTGCCATCCACCATGCTGAACCACACTCAGCCGACTCCGCGCAAATTTGGGATCAAGGCGGACCACCGCGAACACGCCCCCGAGCTCATCGCCGAACTGGAATCCCAGGGATGCCGGGTGGAAACCATGCCCTTGTCCCTCGGCGACTACGAGCTGGAGTCGCTACTCATCGTAGAGCGCAAGACCCTTCCCGACTTCGCCACCTCGGTTATCGACGGACGTCTATTCAAGCAGGCTGCGCGTCTGGCGGCAGTTCCATCGGCCTCGGTGCTGATTCTGGAAGGCACCGGAAAAGACGCCGAGCGCTGCCCGCTGAGCCGGGAGGCCATGCAAGGGGCACTGATTAGTCTAAGCCTGATCTATCACATCCCCATCCTACGCAGCATGAGCCAGGAGGAGTCCGCCCGACTAATGCTCTACGCGGCCGAGCAGATCCAACGCACCCGATCCGGATCCTTCCACCGACCCGGCTATCGCCCAAAAGGTCTGCGCAAACAGAAGCTCTTCCTGCTCCAAGGAATACCCGGCATTGGACCGAGACGGGCCGAAAAGCTCCTCGACCACTTCGGCACCATCGAGCAGATCATCACCGCCGGTGAACATGAACTACAGCAGGTAGACGAAATCGGCCCCGCCGCCGCCCAAAAAATCCGCATGCTAGTTCAAGAGTATCCTGAATATGCCCGGTATGCGGCGGATAACGAATGGCCGAACCTATGATTCAGGCAAATTCAGGATAAGCCCCCCCATAACCCAATAACTAACCATCCATCCAACCTCACCCCTCTCTCTTCTCCCCCATTCAGCTTTCAAGACTTCGGCGAGCTCAGTCGAGCCGTTTCATCCCTCATCCCCCTCTCCCCCCCTCCCCCGCGCGTAGCGCGCCTATCCCAAATTTGCGCCGGAGGAATTCGCCTTAACCCGATGTCGACGTACGCACAACCCGACCAGCCGAATTCCTCCGGCGCAAATTTGGGATTATGGGCCTTCCGCTTTGTCCTGTGGTACATCTGCATCTACCTAGTCCAGCCTCAGCACCGCTTTCCCTTCCTGATCCCCTTTCGTATCGCCAACACAGCCTTCATTGCAGCGCTGGGCCTATACTTCGTGTATTGCGCCATGACGAAGCAGCGCCTGTTTCATGGCGGGGCATCAAGCAAGTTCGCGGTGGTCTTGCTGTCGCTGGCGATCATCGCAAACATGCTCGGTGCCTACAAGGTCCAGGTAAAATGGGGCGGAGAGCTGGATGTCATCGTAAAGAACTGCGCGGTCGTTTTCCTGCTGGAGGCGCTGCTGACATCCGTACAGCGAATCTATGGGACCTTGCTAACCGTCTGCATCGCGTCGCTGTGGTGGTTCAAGGCAGGCGTGCGCGGGATGCAGCAGGGAGGAACCTACGAGCTGGACCGCATCATGGGGCCTGCGGTAGGACTGGTACAAGGGCCGAACGAGTTCGGCGTGTTCATGTCGGCTTTGGTGCCGCTTCTTTTGGCCATGTTTCTGCTGGTCGAAGGGAAGTCCCAGATCAAATGGCTTTTTCTCGCCGGTGCGCTTACCGCCCTGTTCGTTGTACTCGAAACCGGCAGCCGTACCGGGCTGCTCTGCCTGATGCTCTTGGGCCTGCTGATCTTTCCCCGGCTCGCCGCCAGGAAAGCGAGCGCCCTCCTCATTATCGCCGTAGCGGCCATCTTCGCGGCAACCGGAATCAAGGAAGGAAACCGTGAACGGCTGAGAACGTTACCGTCCGCTGTTCGCAGCTTCTTTCAGGGGACGCCGGACAAGCCCTACGAGGAGATGAACCGCGATGAGCGGAGCGCCGAGGATCGCCGCCAGAAGGATTTGGCCACCTGGAAGCTCATCCGCGACAACCCGGTATTCGGTGCAGGACCCGACGCCGCGGATTGGGCCTATCCTGAAGAGTATTCGGCGGCCCAAGGCGTGGTGCACAACGAGTTTCTCATGGCCGGCCGTCAGATGGGCTATCCCGGCATGGCCCTGATGATCGCGATGTATAGCTGGATCATTCTGGGCTCGTGGGGAGTGCAGCGCCGCATGAAAGTTGTATGGCCCGAACTCAGCTCGCTGGCCTGGGGGATGAAGGTGATGGCTTGCCTGCTTTTTTTCGGCGGTCTGTTTTCAACATCGGTGTGGAATATCGTCCTGATGGTCTTGCTGGTGTGTACCTCACGCTTACGAGCATTGACCAAAACCCTGAAACCTGGAGCACCCCTTCGCGCCTAACCCGGTGCCCCGCTGCGAGCCCGCATGGAGGGGGGGTGTTGGGTCGGTGAGTTGCTAGGTTGTTCAGTTGGCAGGAACTGTATGCAGTCTGGCCTCCTATGACAACAGCCGCACCGACTTCTCCCCCAACAACCTAACAACCCAACAAACTATCAACTTTTAACCACCCCACCGATGAAATCCTCCCCCATGCCAGCCACAGCATCCCCAGTGACCGTATACGAGGGTCAGAATGCCGAGCGCGCTTCCCTTTCAGCCTGGAAGGCCATGGTTCTGGAACTGATCGCCTATCGCGAACTGATCCATCGCCTACTGCTGCGCGACGTAGTCAGCCAGTTTCGCCAGAGCTTTCTCAGCTATGCCTGGATTGCCCTGCCCCCAATTGCAACCACCCTCGTGTTTTCGCTTCTTCGACAGGCCAACATTGTCAATGTGCCCATGGAAAACCAGGCGTTGCCCTACGCCATCTTTGTTCTGGTTGGCTCCACGATATGGGGCTTTTTCACCCAGGTGAGCATGATGGCCACCGGCAGCATTTCAAGTGCCGGCGCTCTGGTCTCAAAGATCTATTTCCCTCGTGAGGTACTCGTGCTCAGCGCCACCGGCCAGGCCGTGGTCAATCTCGTGGTCCGCATCGCCGTCGTGGCACTCGCCATGGCCCTATTCCGCTTTGTGCCCCACGCCGATGCGCTCTGGGTGGTGCCGCTTATGTTGTTGCCCGCCCTTCTGCTGGGGGCGGGTATCGGACTCTTCATGGCGCCCCTCAACACGATGATGCACGACGTGGGTCGCCTCATGGCTTTTGCTTTCCAGTTCGGCATGTTCATGGCGCCCACGGTATACCCAACCCCGGTGCTTGCCGCTGCCAGTTCGCCTTGGCAGGTCCTGCTCTACTGGCTTCACACCGTAAACCCGCTGACCCATTTCATGCACGCTATCAACGACGCCCTGGGGCATGGCAGCTTCGTCTGGGACAGCGGCCTGAGCATCGCTTGGGTGGTATCCATAGTGGTGTTTCTCGCCGGTTGGCGCTTCTTCCATGTTTGTGAACCCCTGCTTGCCGAAAGACTGTAGCATGAGCGAACCCGCAATTCGGTGCCAAGGACTCAATAAAAAGTTCGCCATTAGCCTCAAGCGGGCTATGTGGTACGGACTGGTCGATATCGGCCGCGCCGCGCTGCTGCCTCAGGGGCGGCGAAGCCTGGGGCTTGACGCCCGCGTGGCTGATTTTAACCGGGAGAATGGGGTTGTGAAACATGAGGGGTCGCATCCCGCGGGAGCCGATGGGCTGAGACCTTCGGAGTTTTGGGCCTTGCGCGACGTGAGCTTCGAGCTTCGCCAAGGCGAGTGCCTGGGAGTCGTGGGTCACAATGGTGCGGGGAAAAGCACGCTTTTTTCCGTGCTGAGCGGCATCTATGGGCCAACTTCAGGCAGAATTGAGGTCCGGGGGCGTCTGCAGGCCCTGATTGCCCTGGGCGCAGGCTTCCATCCCGTCCTAAGCGGCCGCGAGAACATCTACATCTACGCCTCGGTGCTTGGATTAAAAACCCGGGAAGTGGACGCTATTTACGACGAAATTGTGGATTTCGCCGAGCTGGGCGATTTCATCGACATGCCAGTGAAAAAATACTCCTCCGGCATGATGGTGCGCCTCGGCTTCTCGGTCGCCGTCCACCTAAAACCGGATATTCTGCTGGTGGACGAGGTGCTCTCGGTGGGGGACGTCGCCTTCAGAAATAAAAGCTTCCAGAAGATGCGCACCCTGATGAGCACGGGCATTCCGGTAATGTTCGTATCTCATTTCGCCCCGGCGGTGGAGAAGGTGTGCAGTCGGGTGATGTGGCTCGACCACGGCAAGGTGCGTGGCATCGGGGACACGGCGCCCATGCTGAAAGCCTATGCCGAAGTCATGGATTCCGCAGTCAATGAGGAAAAAGGCGCCGCCTCCCGGGATGCGCTTCACCCCATTCGCATTGAGCAAGTCGATGTGCTGGGTGGGGACGGAAAGCCCGCCGAGCAGGTCGGTTTCCGCGAGCCACTATCCATTCGGATGCGCTATGAGGCGAGGCAGCCCGTTCCTGCACCCTACTTTTCAATCCAGCTTAAAAAAGCCGGGCGCGACGATGCGTTTACGCGTTTCTCCATGTGCGATGACGACATTGCGTTGAATCTGCCAGCGGGCCGGGGCGACGTGGTGTGCCGCATGGAGAACCTGCCCCTTTCCCCCGGAGTATATGAAGTACGCTGCGGCATCCAGCGCGGCGCAACCGTGACCACCGGCGATTTTCCTTATCAGGACACTTTTCTGGCGGCCCGTTTCCGGGTAG
Organism: uncultured bacterium; assembly: GCA_965651915.1. GTDB lineage: Bacteria > Verrucomicrobiota > Kiritimatiellia > CBFGVE01 > CBFGVE01 > CBFGVE01. Next base: position 1,866 of record CBFGVE010000049.1, on the reverse strand, counting down.
CAGCCACTTCGGCTGAAATGAGCCGGCCCGGCGCACTCGAAAGCCTTCACCGCGATATGCCCCCGCTGCTCTTGCCCCATACCTGGGAACACGGGCACGATCACTGGACGATACACTAACCGGAGACGATAATGCTCGAACTCAAGTCATTGGAATATCTCAAGAAAAGCCGGGTGCTGATCACCGGTGGAACCGGCTCGCTCGGAAAGAAGCTCACCCGCATCATCCTCGACAACGCCCCCGAGGCCATTGTCATCGTCTACAGCCGCGACGAGTTCAAACAGTTCGAGATGGAGCAAGGCCTCAGCCTAGCCGACCGCGACCGGGTCCGCTTCTTTCTCGGCGACGTGCGCGACCGCGAACGCCTCTACCGCGCGACCGAGGGCGTGGACTATCTGATCCACGCCTCCGCGCTCAAGCAGGTTCCGGCCGCTGAATACAATCCCTTCGAATTCGTAAAGACCAACGTGATTGGCGCAGAAAATGTCATCAACGCCTGCATCGATCGCGGGGTCAAGCACGTGGTTGCGTTGAGCACCGACAAGGCGGCAAATCCCATCAATCTCTACGGAGCGACCAAGCTTTGCGCCGATAAACTGTTCGTATCCGGAAATAGCTACAGCGGCAAAAACCCCGCCCGGTTCTCGGTGGTGCGCTACGGAAACGTAGTCGGCAGCCGGGGCAGCGTCATCCCTTACTTTTTGAACAAACGCAAGGAAGGGCTGCTTCCCATCACCGACGAACGGATGACCCGTTTCTGGATTACGCTCGAACAGGGCGCGGCGCTGGTGCTCAACGCCCTGCGCGAGATGAAAGGCGGCGAGATCTGGGTGCCGCGCATTCCGAGCATGCGCATCATGGATCTGGTCGCCGTGCTCGCTCCCGAGTGCCGGACCGAGGTCGTGGGCATCCGTCCCGGCGAAAAGCTGCACGAGGTCATGATCCCGGTGGACGACGGGCGCCAGACCCTCGCCTACGGCGACCACTTCATCATCGCTCCCACCCTGTCCTACTGGAAAAAACACTGGCACAGCGAGAAAAACGGAAAACCCTGCGAGGAAGGATTCTACTACGGCAGCGATAACAACACCGAATGGCTGAGCGGCGACGCACTAAGCAAGATGATTGCCGGGCTTGATTTGCCCGAGGCGCAGGAGTGGGCGAGGGAAAGAGGGCAGTGAACAGAAGCCCGCGAAGAGCGCGAAGTTTACAATCCCCCCCCTTAGCGACCTTTGCGATCTTCTGTAAAAGGATTTATATGCACGCTGATTTTGTGAAGGCAGACGGATGGTCAAAGCTATGCATCGGCGCAGCCATTGAAGTACACCGGATCAAAGGGCCAGGGCTCATTGAATCCATTTACGAGAAGTGTATGATGAGGGAGCTGAATTTGCAGAAGATTCCAGCCATGAATCAATTGATTGTGCCCATTGAATATAAAGGCATGGTCTTTGAGGAGCCTCTGAAATTGGACGTTTATGTGGATCGTTGCCTCATTTTGGAGTTGAAGGCTGTGGAGAAGATCCTTCCAATTCATAAAGCCCAGCTTCTCAGCTACATGAAACTCATGAATGCACCGATTGGACTGCTGATCAACTTTCATGAAATGCGATTGGTAGACGGCGTCCATCGACTCCTCTTGCGTGGCGCAGACCAGGAGCATTAACAGAAGCACTCGAATCGAGAGGCTTTAAATCCCCACCTCTTAGCGTCCTCAGCGACCTTCTGTAAAAGCAAGTGAACACCAGGCTGGAAGTGCCGAAGGGTAGAGGGGAATAAACAGAAGCCCGCGAAGAACGCGAAGCGAAAGACTTTAAATCCCCACCTCTTAGCGTCCTCAGCGACCTTCTGTAAAAGCAAGTGAAC
>CBFGVE010000048.1:0-11009 GCA_965651915.1 uncultured bacterium | reverse complement strand
CTCCTCCACGCCCACTCTCTTCAACGCGGGCACCCTCCACAGCCAGCTCTCCAGCTGCTACCTCTACAAGGTCGATGATTCCATCGAGGCGATCATGCAGCGCGGCATCGCCGACAACGCCTACCTCTCCAAGTGGGCCGGCGGGCTCGGCGGCTCGTGGACCTCGGTGCGCGGCACCGGTGCCCATATCCAGGGCACCAACGGCGAGAGCCAGGGCGTCATCCCCTTCCTCAAACTGCACAACGACCTGCTCGTCGCGGTGAACCAGGGCGGCAAGCGCAAGGGCTCCGGCTGCGCCTACCTCGAATCGTGGCACAGCGACATCTTCGACTTCCTCGAACTGCGACGCAACACCGGCGACGACCGCCGCCGCACCCACGACATGAACACCGCGAACTGGATTCCCGACCTGTTCATGAAACGCATGGAGGCCCGCCAGAACTGGACCCTGTTCCGCTCCAACGAGACTCCGCAGCTCCACGAACTCTACGGCAAGGCCTTCGAGGAGGAATATGCCCGCTGCGAGGAACGCGCCCGGCGTGGCGAGATCTTCGGTCGGGAGGTGCCCGCCCTCGACCTGTGGAAGGCCATGCTGAAGATGCTCTTCGAGACCGGCCACCCCTGGATCACCTTCAAGGACCCCTGCAACGTGCGCAGTCCCCAGGACCACGCGGGCGTAATCCACAGCTCCAACCTCTGCACCGAGATCACCCTCAACACCAGCGCCGAGGAAACCGCCGTTTGCAACCTCGGCTCCATCGTCCTCGACACCCACCTCAAGGCCGACGGATCGCTCGACCTGGAAATGCTACAGGAAACCGTTCGCATCGCGGTGCGCGCCCTAGACAACGTGATCGACATCAACTTCTACCCCACCGAGTCGGCCAGAGTCTCCAACCTGCGCCACCGTCCCATTGGCCTCGGCGTGATGGGCCTGCAGAACGCGCTCTACAAGCGCGGCCTGAGCTTCGCCAGCGAGGCCGCCGTGGAATTCAACGACGAGTTCATGGAGGCCATCGCCTACTTCGCCTATGACGCCTCGGCCGACCTCGCCGCCGAGCGCGGGCGCTACAGCACCTACGAAGGCTCCAAGTGGTCGCGCGGGCTGCTGCCCCAGGACACCCTCGAGCTGCTCGAGGCCGAGCGCGGCGAGGCCATCGAGGTCAAGCGGGGCGGACGCCTCGACTGGCAGCCGCTGCGCGGGAAGATTGCCCGCCAGGGCATGCGCAACAGCAACGTGCTCGCCATCGCCCCCACCGCCACCATCAGCAACATCATGGGCAGCACCCCCTGCATCGAGCCCAACTACAAGAACCTCTACGTGAAGAGCAACCTCGGCGGCGAGTTCATTGTCCTCAACCGGGGACTAGCCAAGGACCTCAAGGACCGGGGGCTCTGGAGCGGCGCGATGATCGACCAGCTCAAGTATTTCGATGGCGAGCTGGATCTGGTCGAGGGCCTCCCCGAGGACCTCAAGGACCTGCACCGCACCGTCTTCTCGGTGCCCTTCGAGTTCATCATCGACGCCGCCGCCCGCCGCCAGAAATGGATCGACCAGTCGCAGTCGGTGAACCTCTTCCTCGCCCAGCCCGACCTCAAGACCCTGAGCCACATGTACCGCCGGGCCTGGCGCTCCGGGCTCAAGACCACCTACTACCTCCGCACCCTCGGCGCGAACAGCATCGAGAAGGCGACGGTCAGCGTGAAGAAGGAAGTGCGCGGCGTGGTTGGCCGGGCCGAGCCCGAGGCGGAGCGTCCCAGCGAAGAAGTCATCAAGGCCTGCCGACTGGACGCAATGCGCAACGGCGAGGAATGCGAAGCCTGCCAGTAGCCCCCCCAAAAAGGGGTCAGTCATTTATTATTGTCATTTTGCCCGGTCGCGGCGCTGGCGCAGGGCTTCGAAGAGGAGGATGTTGGCGGCGGCGCTGACGTTGAGCGAGTCGGCCTGGCCCATCATGGGGATGCGCACCTCGAGATCGGCGGCCGACCGCCACTGCTCCGAGAGCCCGTACTGCTCGGCTCCCACCACGATAGCCAGCGGCCCGGTGAGGTCGGCCCCGGTATAGACCGCCTCGGCGTGGGGGGTCGCCGAGAGGATGCGGATGCCCTTCGCGCGGAGCCATGCGAGGGTTTCCTCGGTGGAGGCCTCGGCGGTGGGCACGGTGAACAGGGTGCCAATGCTGGCCCGCACCACATTGGGGTTGTTGAGATCGGTCTTGCGGTCGCAGACGATGACGGCGTGGACGCCGGCGGCATCGGCGCTGCGCAGCATGGTGCCGAGGTTGCCCGGCTTCTCGATCTGCTCGGCGACCAGCAGCAGGGGGGCCTCCGGAAGCTGAAGATCGTCCAGCCCCCGCCGGATCTGCGGCGCGGTAGCGAGCAGTCCGTCGGGCCGGTCGCGGTAGCTGATCTTGCGGAACGCGTCCTCGCCGCACTCGCACAGCTCGGCACCGGCGGCGGCGCAGGCTTCGAGCAGGGCCTGTTCGTTCTCGCCCATGAACAGCGGGGGGCAGAAGAACACGCGGTGGGGGCGGATGCCATTGTCCACCGCCCGCCGCAGCTCGCGGTAGCCCTCGATCATCAGCAGGCCGGCCTCGTCGCGGTCGCGGCGGTTGCGGAGGCGGACCGCCTCCTTGATGCGGGGGTTCTGGCTGCTGGTGATGAGGAGACTCTGCATAGGCCGACGATACTTCAACAACCCGGCTCCGCTTGCAATCCCGGAGTTGCCACAGCAAGGCATTGGGGGTAGTGTAATGGGCCATGAAGCACCTCGTTCCAGTACTAGCGCTCGGCCTGCTGCTGCCGGTCGCCGCCCCGGCCTCCTCCTTTCCCTTCGACCGCTACGAGGTCATCCTCACCCGCATGCCCTTCGGCGAGCCCCCCCCACCACCGGCTCCAGCCCCCCCTCCCGCCATTCCTCCCGAGCAGTCCTTCGCCCGCGCCATGCGCCTGAGCATGCTGGTGAAGGAGGATGACGGCAGCATCACCGTGGGTATCTTCGACCAGCAGGCCAACACCGGCATGCGACTGCGGGTCGGTGAGTCGGACAACGGCATCGAGGTGGTAAGCGCAGACTACGAGAAGGAAGAGGCCGTGCTGCGCAAGGGCCAGGAGGTCGCGGTGATCACGTTCAGCACCAGCGCCCCCCAGAACACCCCGGCGGCCACCCCGCCCGTCAACCGCCCCACCAACCGTACCAGCCGGAATTGGGGCCGGCGCGGAAACGAGCCGCCCCGCGATGCCGCACCGGCCGAGCCGCCGGCACCCCGGCTGACCGGCGAAGAGCTGCAGAAGCACCTCGAAGAATATAAAATGCAGGCCATCCGCCAGGGCCTCCCCCCGCTGCCCATCCCCCTCACGCCTGAGCAGGACGACCAGCTCGTCCGCGAAGGCGTCCTCCCTCCCCAAGAGTAGCGGGGTCCAGCGCGCGACATGGTTTCTCCTTTGTCCGTCGCACCATACAACCACACAACGGCTTAAAAAAGTTGCCAGCCGATTAGCTGTCCAGCCCCAGTTCCTCCACGTCTCCCTTGTCCTTTGCTCTCGGAGTGGCCATCTTGTTTTTAACTAGATCGGCTAAACCAATAAAGGTCACGTCAACATTTCCATACCGCCCCCGGACGACGTTGGGACCCGCATCCTCGAAGGTGACCCCGTCGATTTCATTCATCAAATCGACACGAATGGGCTCGGTGCCGAACGTCAAAACACTGGCGGCCGGGGTGAAGGGGGGAAGGGGGCGGTGTGGGTCGGGGGGGCCGTTTTAAAAGTCTCAAGAGGAAGGTCTTCTTCACGAAATCCAAACTCAATCAGCGCAGACCGGAGACGAAGAGCGTTTTCTTCTGTCAGACGGAAAAAAAGGTCGATGTCCTTCGTGAATCGAGGATAGCCATGGAAGGCGACGGCGTAGCCGCCGACGATCATGTACTCAATTCGGTGCTCTTCTAGTAATCGTAACAGTTCTTCGAAGTCGGGATGGATAATCATAGAGAAACTTTCCCGCTTCTATCCGGAGTCTCTCGACCTCGTTCAAGCGCGCTTCTGCAGTTTGTCCGCGCCAATAGGCCCGGTCTTGCCGGGCCTGTTCAGCGTGACTTGTGACGGTGAGTTTCATGTCGGCCATGATACCCTCCGGAACCTGCACTAGTCATTCTTAATCTTTACTCGCCCGGGCGTTCCTTATCACAATCAGGCGTGTCCTGGTCGGTCCGTCCCGGGTTGGCTTCCCTCGCCCTCCGCCGGGCGGGGAGCATACCGCGCAGCCGCCTGAGCCAGCGCCGTGCCCAGGCAAACTCCAGTCCGAATATGGCGAGCGCCAGGGGGATCACCACAATAGCCGGTCCCGGCAGCACGATCATCGCGATGCCCACCAGCAGCACCGTGCTGCCCACCAGCAGCACCACCACCTTGCGCGCCTGCCGCCAGCCCACCTCGAGCAGGCTGGACACCTCGTCGGCCAGCGGCGACATGAACGCGTAGGGATCGCGCCCGCCGGCCAGCGCCGAGACGATGATGCCGGCGGCGAAGAGCCCGAGGATGACGGCGAAGGTCGCCTCGGGCGGCAGCGGGTTGTGGCGGTCGAGCAGGATCTTCACCGCCACAAAGCCCAAGAGGATCACCAGACTGTTCTTGAAGTAGCGGATGCGGTCCAGCCAGGCCGCCAGCACGATGTACAGCGCCCTCAGCCCCAGCAGGGAAAACATATTGGCGGCGAATACGAGAAAGGGATCGCGGGTCATCGCGAAGGAGGCCGGCACCGCGCTGACCGCGAAGATCAGGGCGCTGCCCAGCACTGCCACCAGCGCGAAGAACTGCGGGGTGATCTGCACGCCTTCCGGCGCCCGCACCAGGAAGCACTCGGGATGGTCGGCTCGCGGGGGGCCGAAACGGTGGCGCAGCAGGCGCATCACGAGCGACCGGCCCGGATTGAAGCGGTCGTGGCGCACGAGGAAGAGCCGGACCGAGATCAGCAGAAGAAAAACGCCGAGCAGAATATCCATGCCCCGGAACTGGCCGAACAGCGTCGCCGCGCCGCCGATCAGCGCGCCGCGCAGCGCGACCGCCGCGAGAATGCCCCAGGCCAGCACGCGGTCCTGCCCGGCCAATGGAATCCGGTAGAACGCGAAGATGAGCGCGAAAATCACAACGTTCTCCACCGATACCGCGCGGTCGACCGCGAACGCGCTGAGGAAGTGGAAGAAGGCCTCGCGGCCCGAGAGGGGGCTCTGTACCTTGAACCCGAAGGAAAAGGTGCCTGGATGATAGAGGGCATAGATGAAGCCGCCGAAACCCAGGGTGAGGGCGAGCCAGAATCCGGACCACGCCAGCGCCTCGCGCAGCGTGGGCACGGTTCGGCGGCGGCGGAGAAACCCGAGGTCCAGCGCCAGCAGCAGGGCGAAAACAAGAATCGCGCCCACCCACATCCACCACCTCATCGGCACACCTCGCTCGGTTGCGGCATAATCATGGCTGGATTCTGCACCATCCCGCCGCTAGAATCCAGACCCACGCGACCCACCCCACACAATTCCCGCCTCCACCCCATGCACATCCGCCCCAAGCACCGCATCGAATATTTCCTGCTGCGCACCCTGGTGCGGGTCTTCCGGCTGCTGCCCATGCGGCTTGCCTTCGGGCTGATGTGGGGCATTGCCGTGCTTGGCCACTATGGATTCCGGTTCCGCGCCGCCGAGGCGCGGCGGCGGATCCGCGAGGTGTTCGGCGACCACTACTCGGAGCGCGAGGTGCGACGCATCGCTTGGGTCTCCTGGCGCAACCTCTGTTTAAACGTCGTGGAGCTGTGCCGCGCGCCGGACATGACCGAGGAGTGGATCCACCGGCACCTGGATCTGCGGGCGATCGAGTCCTCCCTCGCCTACATCCGCTCCGGGAAGCCCGCGATTTTCGGCACCGCCCACATCGGCAACTACGACATCATCGGCACCGCCCTCTACAAGCTGGGCATTCCCGTGTTCTTCATCGCGCGCCGCCAGCGCAACCCGCTCACCAACGACTTCCTCAACCGCATGCGCGGCTACAGCGGGGGCGAAGTCCTCCAGAACGAGGAGGGCGTGGTGCGCGAGGTCGTGAAGCGGCTGCGGAAGAGCCAGGTCCTCTGCATTCTCCCCGACGTGCGGCACCCGCGAAAGGCCGAGAGCCTGCGCTTTCTGGGCAAGACCGCGAACATCGCGGTGGGCGCCGCCGCCTTCGCCCGCATGGCCGACGCCCCGATCTTTCCCAGCTTCGACCGCCGGATTGGCTGGTTCGACCACCAGATCCGCGCCTACCCCGCGATACGTCCCAACCAGCTAGCCGAAAAGAAATCGGACATCCTGCGCATGATCCAGGAATACCTCGACATCATCGAGCAGGAGATCCGCGCCGCCCCCGAGCAGTACTTCTGGTACAACAAGCGCTGGGTTCTCGATCCGTTTGCAGAATAGGTTCTGCCTCTCGCAAGCCAACGGTGGCTATTGGCTCGTCCGATGAAGCGGGTGATTCGACGAGGATCGGGACAATGATCGAGACAACGAGGAGATCTATCTTCATCTTTGTCCCGATCATTGTCCCGATCTTTGTCGACCGCTGATCCATCAGCCCTCCATCCAACCTCTCCGCCCCTCTTCACTTCCCCGATTTCAGCTCGTCCACCCGCTTGAGGGGTTTGCCTAGATGGTCGGCTTCGTGGCAGACCGGGTGGCGGGTGTGGCATTCGTCGCATTCGCGCATCTCGTGGGTGCGCAGGAAGCGGTCCCAGTGCTTCTTCTGATGTGGAGTCAGCACCCCGGTGCCGCCGCAGAGCGGGCAGCCGTTGTCGAGCGCCTGGAGGACCGCCTCGCGGATGAACTCCGAGCGGTTGGCGATTCCCCGCATCGCCTTGGCGAGGTCGGCATCGACCTTGAAGGTGATGACGTCGTGTTTCGCGCTTTCCCGGGTTGATTTCGTAGCCATGTCCGATCTCTAGCACAGCCCCCGACCGAATTCAATGTCGCGGGCGCTTTAACAACCCGCGCCGCGGGGGGTATTGTGCCGAGCTGGGACTGCGAAGCGGAAGCGGTATCGGGAGGACGACCATGCAGGATATTCCGGACGGCGAGGATACTCCACACGTTGAGATTGTTGGCCGGGGCGAGTACCTGCGGGAAGTCGCGGGCCGGGTGCTGGCCCGCGTCGCCGTGGGGCTGGCCTGCGGCGCCCTGGTTTTCGCGGCGCTCTCCTTTTCGCCCGAGCTGGCCCAGGCTACCAAGCGGGTGCTCGCTGGCGGGGCCGGCTTCTCCGCCCTCCTCCTCGGCCCGAAACTCTACGCCTGGCTGGCGACCATCCTCCCCCCCTGAAGCCACGGCGTAATAGCCCGGCACCACCCGGTCCAAAACGCGATCCCGCCTCAACAAGCCGCACCGCCCAGGGTACACTGGATCCGGCCACCGAAGCGCCCACCCGGAGGATACGCCGTGCACAAGCGAGCCCGAGCCGCCGACCGAGACCGCAGCGATGCCTCGTCCATGCTGCCCCTCATCGACATCGTCTTCCTGCTCCTGATTTTCTTCCTGGTGGCCTTTCAGCCGGTGGACCTCCAAACCCTGCTCGAGGCGAACATGCCCCAGGGCAAGCCGGGAACGGCCTCCGTGCCAACGCTCCACATCGCGGTCGGCCCCGACGCCTACCTGGTGAACCACCGGGCGATGGACCTGCAGGAAATGGACCGCATACTCAGCCGGCTCTCGGCGGTATCCCCGGACCAGACCGTCGTCGTGGCCTCCACCCCCTCCGCCCCGCACGGGCGGCTCATCGAGGTGCTCGACCTCTGTTCCAAGGTGGGCCTGAACAGCATCTCCCTCATGAGCCTGAATAACGAGCTGTAGCCCTAGATCCGTACAAAGGGGTCGCTTAAGGGTAGCCGGGTAAGTGTGGCAAGTAAGTGTTTTAAGCATAATCGCACTTACTGAGCGTTCCAGGCCAGGGCGTAGTCCTGATCGGATAGTTTTTGCAGGGCCTGCTGCTGGCCGGACGTTCCCGGGGTGATGACCAGCCCCGGGGCAATCTTCCGGTCCGGATGCGCGGCCCGAAAAGCGGCGATTCCCCGCGCATCCTTGCGGGACGGATTCGAAGCCAGCTTGATCTCGACCGGATAGATCCATCCATCCCGCTCCATGAGCAGATCCACCTCGGCTCCGCTGTGGGTACGCCAGTGGCGGAGGGCAGGTGGCGTCGCCTCCAGCGCGGCCATCTTGCGTATCTCAGCCAGCACCGCGCCCTCGAACAACGCACCCGTGCCGGGATGCCCAGCCAGCGCCGCCGGCGAGGAAATCTGCTGGAGGTGGCAGGCCATCCCGGTGTCGGCCATGTAGCCCTTGGGCTTGGATGAAACCCGCTTGACCGCATTGCCGCTAAAGGCCGGCAGCTCCTGCCACTGGAAGGTCGCCCGCAGCAGCGCCAGCCACCGCTGGGCGGTTTGCGGCGTCATCCCAATGTCGCGCCCGAGCTGCGCGTAGTTGATTTCGCAGGCGTTCATGGCGGCGGCGAGCTGGACAAATCGACCGAACTGCTGCCAGTCCCCCACCTCGGCCAGCACCCGCACGTCGCGCTCGATGTAGGTGCGCAGGTAGGCGGCATGGAAGCTGGGTAGCAGATCCGGGGGCAGCAGGTTGGCCTCGGGCAGCCACCCCCGCCAAAGCTGCTCGTAGAGCGTGCGGACGGGAACCCGGCATGGGGGAGGATCCTCGGCGAACGCGGCGGGATCCGCGAGCCAGCGGTGAAGCCACGAAGGTCTGGCAGAATCACCTGCAATCTCAGCCAAAGAAAACCCTTCGAGATCGGCAAACACCGCGCGACCGGCAAGGCTCTCGGATACCGCCGCCAGCACCGACCACTGCTGGCTCCCGGTGAGGATGTAGGAGCCGGGTGCGCGATCCCGATCGATGCGCCGCTTGATGGCGGGAACAAGCTCCGGCGCATACTGGATCTCGTCTAGTACCAGCGGGACCGGGTGGTTGTCCAAAAAAAGGTCGGGGTCCTGCCGGGCGTTTCCAATGTCGGTGACCGGATCGAACACCACAGCGCTGTGACCGGGGAAAAGGTGCTGGAGCAGCGTGCTCTTGCCCACCTGGCGGGCACCCGAAACGACAACACACGGAAAGTGCTCGGCCAGGCGAAGGATCTTGCTGGAAAGGGCTCGGACCTTGTATTTTCCTGAATTCATGTCGATATATTATGATAGCATCATCGTTTATCAAGCATTTTAGCGCACCGTGATGCGGATGCGGTCGCTGTGGCCCTGGGGACTGCTGCACACGATGTGATGGGTTCCGGGCTCGGGCGCCCACAGCAGCGGGGAACCCGGACGCGAATGCCCAATGGGTCGGTCGTTGACAAACCAGTGCAGCGCCTCGCCGCCGCGGGCATAGGCGGCATCGAGAGGAATCCGCTGGGCCCCGGCGTCGAGCGCACCCCATACCCTATAGACGCCATCCCTCGCCGGCGACACAATGCGCAGCGTATCGGCCCGCTCCGCCGCCCGCTCCACTCCCCGCTGCTCCCGGAGCAGCGCCGCCACCAGGGGTGGCCAGACCGCCTCGGGTCCATGCCGGTGTACCGCGCAAGGCTCGTGACGGGTGACACGGACAATTCCCCACCCCTCGGCCACCCGGGTACAGTGCGGACCCGGCACCTGGCCGCTCTCGGCGCAGTAGATCCGGGCCTGCAGCCCGGCCGGCCGGGCATACCACGGACTGCGGTTTCCGGGATAGAGGCGGCGCACCAGGTCCCACACCACCGGCGCGGCGGTGGATATCCCCACCAGGCGCTGCGTCGAGCGTCCCTCGGGATGCCCCACCCATACCGCAACCACATAGTCGGGATTGTAGGCGACGGTCCAGGCATCGCGCTGCCCCGAGGAGGTCCCGGTCTTCCACGCGAAGCGCGGCAGCACGACGTCGGCGGCATGTCCCGTCGCCTCCATCGCCCGCTCGTCGCCGCTGAGCATATCGGCCACCAGCCAGCAGGTCTCGGGCGAGAAGACCGTGCGCGCCGCGGGCGCCGGCAGATCCTCGAGCAGAACCGCCGGCCAGTAGCGGCCCTCGCGGGCGAGGCAGGCGTAGGCGTTGGCGAGGTCGAGCAGCCGAACCTCGCCGTTGCCCAGCGCGAGGCCCAGCCCGTAATGGGCGGCGCTCCGGTCAAGGGTGCGCAGCCCCAGCGACCGGAGCTGGTCGTGGAAGAGCGGCTGGCCAATCTGCCGAACCGTTTCGAGCGCGGGGATGTTGAGCGAGAGCACCAGCGCCTCGCGCAGGGTGACGAGGCCGAGGAACTGGCGGTCGAAATTGCGCGGCTCATAGTCGCGGTAGCGCAGCGGCACATCGGCCAGCACCGTGTCCGCCGTCATGAAACCCCGGTCGATCGCCAGGGCATAGGCGAAAGGCTTGAGGGTGGAACCGGCGGAACGCGCGGCGAGCGCGCCGTTGACCTGTCCGCTGCGGGGGTCGGTGAAATCGGGCGAGCCGACCAGCGCCCTCACCGCGCCGCTGGCTACCTCGATGACGACCAGCGCGCCCCCCACCCCGCTGGCGCCGAGATGCTGTTCCAGCGCCTCCTCGGCGAGCCGCTGGAGGGCCGGGTCAAGCGTGGTGCGCAGCACATGGGTTTCGCCGGGCTGGGTGGGCACACCCACCATCTCGGAGAAATGCGGCGCGCGGAAAGGATAGCGCGGACTGCGCACCGCAACCGGCTGGGCCTCCGCCTCAGCCCGCTGCTGCGCGGTGATGTATCCGCAGGCCTCCATGCGCTCGAGGACGTAGGCGCGGCGGAGCGCGGCCCCCGCTGGATGGCGGTCGGGGCGTCCGCGAGAGGGCGACTGGGGAACGCCCGCGAGCAGCGCGGCCTCGGCCAGGCTGAGGTCGGCCGGACGCTTGCCAAAGTAGCGCCACGACGCCGCCTCGATGCCCACGATGTTCCCGCCGAAGGGCGCGCGGTTCAGGTAGTGCGCCAGGATCTCGTCCTTCTCCAGCCGCTGCTCC
>CBFGVE010000047.1:0-11238 GCA_965651915.1 uncultured bacterium | reverse complement strand
CCCCGTCAGGAAGTTTCTATGCGTCCGACCCTTGTTTCCATAAGCGGCCTACCCCCCGTGTCGCTTGATGACCTAGATCGGCCCATGCCCAACGCTTGGGACGAGGACCGGGAAGACCCTGATTTCATTATCGTTGCTCGAGCCAAAGCGGGCGACGACGAAGCCTTTACCGAACTAATTAGCCGCTACAAGCTACCCGTGACTAATTTCATCTACCGTATGATAGGCAATCCTGATGATGCCGACGATCTAGCTCAGGAAGTTTTCGTCAAGCTGTATCGCAGCCTACCCTCATTCAGGCTGGGCGGACGGTGCAAGTTTTCGTCATGGGTTTTCAGGATCGCCCGCCACCGCAGCATCGATGCCCTGCGGCAGAGGCACCGACGCCCCCATCTCGTATCCTTGTTTGGCGAGAATGGTGCAAACCAAATCACCGACCCATCTGCGCAAGATAGAATTGCGGAGAACCGAGATCTGGGCGAGGTCATTGCCGCAGCTGTGGCCTGCCTACCAGAAAAGCAACGATCCGCCTTCGTTCTCGCAGAATACCACGGACGCACCGCCGCGGAAATCGCCACAATAATGCGATGTTCCAGCAAGGCGGTTGAATCGTGCATACAGCGGGCTCGTCGCCAATTAGCGGACCAGCTTCGGCATCAAATTTAATTGTGCAAAGAAAATTCTCTTTGACCGAGGGTTTTTCAAACGCGCGGCGTATGACTGGGTGAACATATGGAAACTTTTTGCCATGACATCCATTGATCCACAACTCGAGCGCGCGCTGAAATACTGGCCCGACCTCCCCTCCTCGTCCGAGTTCGAGCACCGGGTATGGATCCATATTCGCGCACAGTCGCCTGAGCCCGGATTCCTGGCCACCCTCCGCACCGGGTTGGAAGCCCAGCCCGCCTGCGCCAGCGTCTTGGCCCTGTTCGCCAGCACAATGCTCGGTCTCGCGCTGGCAGTGGCTGCCATCCCGCCGCCCGCCGCCCCAACCACAACCGCATCCATCCTCCGTCCAGGAGCGATTACAAGTGCCTATGTCCGCATCGAGGCCGAAGGAATCTCGCCATGAAGCCATGGATTGCCCTCATCATCGCGGGCCTGCTTCTCGGCATCGGAGCCTATGCCATCGGCCACTGCAGGGCTTCGCATAGCCTGGGTACATCCCACAGCCCCTTTCTTGAGGCAACCCGCCTCACCCGGTACCTTAGCCTGGATACGAGGCAGCGGGAGGTTGCGGAGCAATTCCGCAAAGGCTATACCGAGCGCCTCGCAACCCTCTGCGAGCAACACTGCAAACTGCGGGGACAACTCGCCGACCATCTGTGGGAAGCGAATGCGCACAGGAACGAAAAATTTTTACTTGATCAGATGTCTCGTATCCAAGCCGATACAGATGCCGCCACCCTCGCTCTCATTCGCGAAACACGAACCGTGCTCACTCCTGCTCAGCGGGAGAAGTACGATCGGTTCGTCCGCGAGATGCTGGGCAGTCCCTGTCCCACCCACCTCCACCACGGAGACCCTCCCAAGCCTCCCAATCACATATGATTCCCAGGTGCCCCGCTTGTCGGGACCATCAACCCAAGGAGTATGACATGAAAACATGGATGTTTCGTCTGGCCGCATGGGCCACCATTCCCCTGTTCGCCTTATCCTCTCCCGGCAGCGAACCCGCGAAAGCAACCGTCTATCCCGTAGACACCTGCCTGGTCACGGGAAATAAGTTCGGCGGCATGGGCGATCCGCATGTGATCCGGCATGAGGGTCGCGAGGTCCGCATGTGCTGCGCCAAATGCGAGCCCCGCTTCAAACGCGACCCCGCCAAGTATCTCAAAGTGCTCGACGAGGTCATCATTGCTCAGCAGAAACCCCGCTATCCTCTTCAGACTTGCGTCGTCTCTGGCGAACCCCTCGGCGAGGAGGGCGATGTGATCGACCTGGTCCACGACAATCGGCTGGTTCGCTTATGCTGCGAAGGCTGTCTGGAGGATTTTAAAGCCAATCCAAAATTATTTCTCGGTAAGCTGGATGGTACCCACAAGCCCAATGCGCCCGCCGAGCCGATTCAAAAGCATAGCCCGCGAGAGCATGACGAACACAACCACTAGCCTCACATGAGCAAACCACTTCCCAGACAAATCATTCCGCTTGTCCTCGCGCTTCTGCTTCTGCCGCTGCTTGCCGCAGCGGCAGTGGCAGGCGTCGAGATCCCGGATGGTGCGAACGAATGGTGCCCCGTTACCAGTGATCGCCTAGCCAAAGCCGAGCACTTTACCGAGCACGAGGGGACTCGCATTTTCTTCTGCTGTGCACGCTGCCGGTCACGCTTCGAACAGAACCCCGCCGCCTATATAGCTGCACATACCCCGGCCCCAAGCCCCTCCATCCAACCCCATGCTCCTCAGGTTTCGCCTGCGGATGGGCACGCCCTCCATGGCCATGCCGAACACCCTTCCCGATTTCTGAACTGGCTGGGGCGGTTGCACCCCCTTGCCGTCCACTTCCCCATTGCCTTTTTACCCGTCGCGTCCGCGATCGAACTTCTCCGACTACGGCGCACCAGGGTTGGACTTGCCGAGTCGGCCCGGCTGTGCGTCTGGATCGGCACCTTGGGCGCCTTGACCGCCGCCGCCTTGGGATGGTTGCTTGCGGGTTTCCAAGTGGCTGACGGCGACTGGGTCACAACCTCCCACCGCTGGCTCGGCACCACCACCGCGCTGTGTGCTCTCGCCTCACTGCTATCAGGGGAAGCACAGCGCACATCGGGATCCCACAAAGCCCGCAGCATCTACTTAGCTCTCCTCTGCTTATGCACCCTCCTCATTGGCCTGACCGCCTTCCTTGGCGCATCTATAACTCGCGGCCTCGACCACCTCGCATGGTAACCCCAACCCTCAACCACCGCACTGCAGGCCATGAACCCATCATCTTCAACCCACCGCCGCCTGGCGGTACTGCTGTTCCTGTCGGCTCAGCTCGCGGGCAGTCCCGCCACCGGGGCCCATCCGCTCCAAGCCCTCCACGACGAAGCGATGGACCACAATCCCCAGCTAGAGGCGATGCGGCTAGGCTGGACGGAGGCCCTACGCCGGATCGATCCTGCGGACAGCCTGCCCGACCCCATGGTTGGCGTGAACTTCATGCGCGGCTCGACCCGCCTCGACGACTACAGCGAGCTGGAGTACATGGCCAGCCAGCAACTCCCCTGGTTCGGCACCCGCAGGGCGCTCCGCGACGCGAAGCGGCTGGAGGCCGAGGCCGAGGGCTTCCTCTACCTCGAGGAGATCCGCCAGACCCGGCGCAAGGTCACCGCCGCCGCATGGGACCTGTGGTACGCCCGGCAGGCGCTGAGCCTCAACGCCGAACAGATCGACCTACTCGCTTCCCTTCGCGATTCGACCCAGGCCCGCTACGAGAGCGGCGCCGGGCGGCAAAGCGACCTGCTGCGCGCCCAGGTCGAATTGGCCCGCGAGCAGAAGCGCAGCGGAGATCTCCGGAACACCGAGGCCCTAGCCCTCACCGAGCTGAACCGCCTACTCGGCAGCGAACCCCAGGCCCCGCGCACGGTGGACCGCCTGGCGCCGCCGCCTCCCCTGGACAAGCCCCTCGAAGACCACCTCGCCCGCGCCAACGCCTACTGCTGCACCCTGCTGGCCTTCGAGCGCCGCACCGAGGCCCAGCGGGCCATGATCGCCGCCGTGAAGAAGGAGTCGGCGCCGATGTTCCAGGTCTTTGTCGAGGCCCGGCAGATGAACGGGGAATCGGGTATCCAGGCCGTCGATACCGGTATCGCGATGACCGTGCCCTGGGCTCAACGGAAGAAGTACCGCGCCCGCATCGACGAGGCAAACACCGCGTTCGACCGGAGCCTCGCCGAACTCGACATGGAAATCCTGATGACCCAGAAGGAAACCCACACCGCCTATGTCGAGGCCCAGAACGCCGAGCGGGAGCGCGCCTTGCTCGACGAGGAAGTCCTGCCCCAGATCGACCAGCTCATCGCCGCTTCGCGAGCCGCCTACGCAAATGGCGACATGCCGCTCTTCGAACTCATCGAGGCGGAGCGGCAGCGCCGCGAGGCCCTGCTCGAGGTCGCCATGGCGACCGCTGAATTCGCCAAGGCCGTCGCCATGCTCGACACACTTACTGGACCCTACCTGCAGCCCGAACTCGATACCGGGCTCGTCACCGAGGAGAACAACCCGCAATGAAACCCAACATCAGGCTTCTGCTCTTCATCGCCGTCGCGATCGCGGCCGGCTACCTGCTGCGCGGCTGCATGAGCCCGCACGGCGGCCATGCGCCCGCCTCCGCGCCCGAAGGGGCCGGCGAGGCCGATTTCTGGACGTGCAGCATGCACCCCCAGATCAAGGCCGACAAGCCCGGCCTCTGCCCGCTGTGCGCCATGGACCTGATCCCCGTCTTCTCGGGCGACGAGGTCCAGCTCGGTCCGCGCCAACTTAGGCTCTCCGAGACGGCACTTGCCCTGGCCGACGTGGAATCCGCCGCCGTCGAACAGCGCACCCTCGTCCGCGAGCTGCGGCTGCCCGGCCGGCTGGTCTACGACGAGCGCGGCCAGCGCGAGATCACCTCGCTCGCGGCAGGCCGCGTCGAGCGCCTGCTGGTGGACTTCACCGGAGCGCCGGTCTCGACCGGCGAGGCAATCGCCGAGATCTACAGCCCAGAAGTGCTGGCCGCTTCCGAGGAGCTGCTCGCCGCCGCCCGGGTCGGCGGCGGCGCCACCGCCGCGAGCCGCCGTAAGCTCGAGCTGCTAGGCGTGCCCGCCACCCAGATCGACAACGCGGTCAAGGAAGGCCGGGCGCTGCGCAGCTTCCGGCTGGAAAGCCCGGCAGATGGCGTGCTTGCCCGGCTGGATGTCCGGGCGGGGGCGTGGATCGAGCGCGGCCAGCCGATTGGGCAGGTCGCGCGGCTCGACCCCATCTGGGCCGAGCTGGACGCCTTCGAGGCCGATCTCGCCGGGGTGGCGACTGGCCAGACCGCCGCGCTCGCCGTCGAGGCCTTTCCCGGCGATATGATCGAGGCCCAGGTTGTTTTTGTTCCGCCCGCGCTGAACGACGCGACCCGCAGCGTGAAGCTGCGCGCCGATGTCGCCAATCCCGACGGCCGGCTGCGTCCCGGCATGTACCTGCGCGCCCAGCTACGCATCGAGGATTCCGAGCCCTCGCTGGCCATCCCCGACACCGCGCCGCTGCTCACCGGTACCCGCGCGGTGGTCTATGTGAAGTCGCCCGACCAGCCCGGCGTATTCGAGGGGCGCGTCGTGCAGCTCGGCAAGCGGGCCGGCGGATTCTACGCGGTACGCGAAGGCCTCGCCGAGGGCGAGCGGGTGGCGGTTAAGGGGAACATCCGCCTCGACAGCGCCATGCAGATTCTCGCCCGGCCCAGCATGATGAGCGCACCCGAGGCCGCCCCCCTGCGTTTCGACGGAGTGCCCGCCGCCTTTCTCGAATCCACCAAAGACCTCTACACCGCCTACCTCGGTGTGCAATCCGCGCTGGCGGGCGACGATCTCGCCGCCGCGAAGGCCGCAGGCGCCCCGCTGGCCGCCGCGCTCGACGCCGTTAGTACCGACGGCCTAGGCCGGGAGACCCTCGGCGCATGGACGCGACTGGCCAGCCTGCTTGGCAGCGCCATCCAAACGCTCGACGCCGCCGGGGACATCGACGCGCTCCGCGCCGCGTTCGCGCCCCTCTCCCTCCGGCTCATCGACCTCGCCCGCCGCTTCGGGCTGCCCCCGGACCTCGAACTCCACCGCGCCCACTGCCCCATGGCCTTCGACTGGAAGGGCGCCGACTGGCTGCAAGGCGGCGGCGAAATCGCCAACCCCTACTTCGGTTCCGAGATGCTGACCTGCGGAAGCCTCGAGGAGGCTTTGGGCACCGGAGCCGAGCCCGCGCCCCAGGCGGCGCCCAACCCCCACGCCCACCACTGAGCCCCCCAAGCCAAGCTAGCCTGCCATGAACACTCCTCCCCGCTGGATACTTTTCCTGCTCCACAACAAGCTGGTGGTGTACCTGCTCACCCTCGCCTTCATCCTCTGGGGCATCGTGCATGCCCCCTTCGACTGGAATACGCCATTCCTCCAGCGCGACCCGGTGGCGGTAGACGCGATCCCCGACATAGGCGAGAACCAGCAGATCGTTTTCGCCGAGTGGATGGGCCGCTCGCCCCAGGATGTCGAGGACCAGATCACCTACCCGCTCACCGCCGCGCTGCTCGGCGTACCCAAAGTGAAGTCCATCCGCAGCTATTCCTCCTTCGGCTTCGCCATGGTGTTCGTGATCTTCGAGGAGGACGCGGAGTTCTACTGGTCGCGCTCGCGCATCCTCGAAAAGCTCAACAGCCTTCCCGGTGGAACCCTGCCCGAGAAGGTCCAGCCCATGCTTGGCCCCGACGCCACCGCGCTCGGCCAGGTATTCTGGTACACCCTCGAAGGCCGCGACGCCACGGGCCGCCCAGCGGGAGGCTGGGACCTCCAGGAATTGCGGAGCATCCAGGACTTCACCGTGCGCTATGCCCTCCAGTCCGCCTCGGGCGTGGCCGAAGTCGCCTCGATCGGCGGCTACGTGAAGGAATACCAGGTCGATGCCGACCCCGACGCAATGCTGGCCTACGGGGTGACGCTTGAAGAGGTCGCCCGCGCGGCAGGACAGTCCAATCTCGATGTCGGCGCCGGCGTCTTCGAGGTCAACCGGGTGGAGTACACCGTGCGCGGCGTGGGCTACATCAAGTCGGTAGCCGACCTCGAGAACGCGGTCGTCCGGGCCGCCGAGGGCGCGCCGGTCCTGCTCCGGCACGTAGCCACCGTGAATGTGGGTCCGCAGCTCCGGCGCGGCGCGCTCGACAAGGACGGGCGGGAGGCGGTGGGCGGCGTGGTTGTGGTGCGCCACGGCGCGAACCCGCTTGCCACCATCGAGAACGTGAAGGCGAAAATGGACGAGATCGCAGCGGGCCTTCCCCGCAAGACCCTCGCCGACGGCACGACGAGCCAGGTGACCATCGTCCCCTTCTACGACCGCACGGTGCTGATTAACGAAACGCTCGGCACCCTCAACACCGCGCTCTACCAGCAGATTCTCGTAACTACTATTGTCATTCTCATCATGGTCCGCCACCTTGGCAGTTCGCTGCTGATCAGCGGCGTCATGCCCCTGGCCGTGCTCGCGTGCTTCATCGCGATGAAGGGCTTCAAGGTCGACGCCAACATCGTTTCGCTGTCGGGCATCGCCATCGCCATCGGCACGATTGTCGATATGGGCATTATCGTCTGCGAGAACATTCTGCGCCACATGGAGGAACGGCCCGACGACACCCGTGACCGCGCATCCTTCCTCCAGCTTGTCGCGCGCGCCACCGGCGAAGTCAGCAGCGCGGTCACGACCGCCATCGCCACCACCGTGGTCAGCTTCCTCCCCGTCTTCACCATGACGGCGGCGGAAGGCAAGCTGTTCCGGCCGCTCGCCTTCACCAAGACCTTTGCGCTCATCGCGTCCGTCGTGATCGCCCTGGTGATCGTGCCTACCCTGGCCCACAGCCTGTTCCGGCGCCTGCGCGGACACGGGCTCCCCTCCCGGCTCCGGCCCGTCATCGTCCGCTACGCGAACTACGCCATCGCGCTGCTCGTGGCGCTGCTGCTCGCCCACCAGTGGATGCCGCTGGGCGCCGACCGGGGCCTCTCCACCAACAGCCTCTTCGTCGCCGTGCTCGTGGGCGGCCTCCTCGCGGCGCTGCTGCTCTACCAGCGCTTCTACACGCCCATTCTGCGCTGGTGCCTCGCCCACAAGACCGCATTCCTCGCCATCCCCGTGTTCGTCGCCCTGTTCGGCGGCATGGCCTGGCTCGGCTTCGACCGGCTGCTCGGATGGCTGCCCACCGCGGTGAAAACCCAGCCGCTGGTCTCGAAGTTCGCCCATGCCTTTCCCGGCCTCGGCAAGGAATTCATGCCCAGCCTCGACGAAGGCTCCTACCTCTACATGCCGACCCTCATGCCGCACGCCTCGGCGACCGAGATTCTTGACGTGCTGGGCCACCAGGACATGGCCTTCAACACGATACCCGAGGTGGAAAGCGTGGTAGGCAAGGTGGGCCGGGCCGAGAGCCCGCTCGATCCCGCGCCACTTCCCATGGTGGAGACCCTGATCAACTACCGTTCGGAGTATCTGACCGACGCGGCGGGCCGCCGCCTCTCCTTCCGCTACCGGGCAGACGAAACCGATCTCTTCCGCGACGCCGCAGGCGAACCCGTGCTGGCGCCGGATGGCGAGCCCTATATCGTGAGAGGCGCCTTCGTGCGCGACGACGCTGGGCGGCTCATCCCCGACCGTAGCGGACATCCCTTCCGCCAATGGCGGCCCGCGCTTGATCCCAACCTTAACGAGGGCCGGGCCGCCTGGCCGGGCATTCGCAAGCCCGACGACATCTGGGACGAGATCGTGCGCGCGGGCGAGATGCCCGGCACCACCTCCGCGCCCCGGCTACAGCCCATCGCCACCCGCCTCGTAATGCTCCAGAGCGGCATGAGGGCGCCCATGGGGATGAAGATTCGCGGACCCGACCTGGAAACCCTCGACCGGATGGGGCTTGAAATGGAAGGGCTGCTCAAGCAGGTGCCCTCGGTCGAGGCGTCGGCGGTCATCGCCGACCGCATCGTGGGCCGCCCCTACCTGGAAATCCACCCCGACCGCGCCGCCATCGCCCGCTACGGCATCACCATCGGCATGTTCCAGGAGGTCGTCGAAACCGCGCTTGGCGGCATGGTGGTGGGCACCAGCGTCGAAGGCCGGGAACGCTACCCCATCCGGATCCGCTACCTCCGCGAGCTGCGGGACCATCCCGAGGCGATCGGGCGCATCCTCGTGCCGGGCATGGAAGGTGCGCAGATTCCCCTTTCGCAGCTCGCCGAGATCCGCTACAGCCGCGGGCCCGAGATGATCAAGAGCGAGGACGGCTTCCTTGTCGGCTATGTGCTGTTCGACCGCAAGCCGGGCTTTGCCGAGGTCGATGTCGTCGAGCAGGCGCAGACCTTCCTGCGCGAAAAGATCCGCAGCGGAGAGCTGGAGCTGCCTGCCGGGGTGAGCTACACCTTCGCCGGCAACTACGAAAACCAGATCCGCGCCACCCAGCGGCTGATGATGGTCATCCCGCTCTCCCTCTTCATCATCTTTCTCATTCTCTACTTCCAGTTCCGCGGCATCGCCGTGCCCTTCATGGTCTTCACCGGCATCTTCATCGCGTGGTCGGGCGGCTTCCTGCTGCTCTGGCTTTACGGACAGGACTGGTTCCTCAACTTCAGTCTCTTCGGCATCCACCTGCGCGAGCTGTTCATGGTGAAGCCCATCAATCTGAGCGTGGCGGTGTGGGTGGGTTTTCTCGCCCTCTTCGGCATCGCCACCGACGACGGGGTCGTCATGTGTACCTACCTGAAGCAGCGCTTCACCGGCTTCGCTCCGGAGGGCGTCGCGGAACTTCGCGCCGCCGTGGTCGAGGCCGGCGAGCGGCGCATCCGCCCCTGCATGATGACCACTGCGACCACCCTGCTCGCCCTTATCCCGGTGCTCACCAGCAGCGGACGCGGCGCCGACATCATGATCCCCATGGCCATCCCCGCGTTCGGCGGCATGCTCATCCAGGTGATGACGACCCTGGTCAGCCCCGTGCTCTACAGCCTGCGCGAAGAGCGGCGACTGGCCCGGTAAAGGGAATGGGGTAATCGATGTCGAGTGTCTCCCAATCTTCGTCCTGATCGTGACCTTCGGTGGTCTCCGCTGCGCTCCGGCAGCCCCGATCTTCGTCGTATTCCCTCCACATCGAGACTGCGCTCCAATATTCCACCACGCCCTTCGGGCTTGCTCGGAGGGCACGATGATTCTGATAGCGGCCCAGTGCAAAAAAACACCCGGGCAGGGGGGGCTGTGGCGTCCTTTATCGAAGCGCTGGTGTTTCCGGAAGACCGCCCCCACCCGTTAGTTTTTATTGGGGGGCGCTCCGCTGTCGGAATCATTCCGCTCCACCGGGCAAGCCGGAGGACCGGGCAAGAGAGGCAATCGACTGCCGGAGCGCAGCGGTGACTGCCTAAGGCCACGATCGGGACAACGATCGCGACAAAGATGGAACCAGCCCGCGACCCTATCCCGAAGCCGAACGTACCTTGCCCACCAAGTCGCGGCCCAGCACGCCGTGGACCTGGAGCAACAGACGGGGATTGAGCTGCTGGAGGTGCATGAGCTTGTCCTGGGGCCAGGCCTGGAAGCGCACCGGACCATCGGCGACGACATCGGCCGAGGCGGGCTCGCCGGTGAGGAAGCTCATCTCAGCGAGGAAGGCCCCCGGGCCGAGCGTCGCCAGGACCCGTCCCTGCCGCATCACCTGCACCGAGCCCTCGACCAGCAGCAGAAGATCGCGCTGGCGCTCGCCTTCCCGGATGAGGCTCCCGCCAGCCCGCGACAAAGGGTTGCCCATTTCCCAGAACAGGAGAAACTCGCGGGGCTTCATCAGCGGAAAGGTCGCGGAATGGATCGCCTGCAATCCGGGTTCGAGCCGGATCGGCCGGCGCTCGCGGACCAGCCGGGCGACCTGGACGCCGTTGAGCAGCACGAAGCCCGCATTCCACAGCGCCATCGCGGGGTGGCCGCTCAGCCAGCCAAAGGTGGCCAGGCAGGACTGCGCCGCCATGAGCAGCAGCCGCAGCCACAGAATATCCCGGGCCAGCAGCGCAGCAAGCATGAGCAGGTAGCCTGCATGAATGTATAGCTGGGTCGGCATGGGGTAAGGCCTCCTCGCTATGAGGTGCTACTGGTGGTGGCGGCGGGCTCGCAGGAGCCCCCTTCGTCCCTCGACCCGACGCTGGCGTACTAGGTCACGGTGCGCCCGGTAGCGCCTGATGGACCACAGCGCGGTCGGGTAGGCGATAGCCGAGCACAGCCCGCCCACGATCGCTCCGCCAATCAGCATGGGAATAAAAATTTCGCCGCCAATTTTGCCGAACTCCTGGAGGTGGGACGGCAGATCGTACAGGCTGTGCCGCCCCATGTTCCGGACCGCCTGCACCAGCTCGGTACGCACGACACTCACCGAAGGTCCATCGACGAAAAACGTGCCCACCCAGTAGGTGAACGCATAGATCGGGGGAACGGTCGCAGGCATCGTGATCCAAACCGGGACGATGGCGGCCGCGCGGTTGGCCTTCAGCATGGTGGCCACGAAATAGGCCAG
>CBFGVE010000046.1:0-11318 GCA_965651915.1 uncultured bacterium | reverse complement strand
CTTGGTGGAAGATGCGATCCACCTCATACGCTGGTATGGAGGGCTGTCCATCCTGGCCTCGTTCACCACCCCCGTATTCACCGCGGCCCTGGCCAGCCACCACCGCTACGATCTCATCAACAGCACTCGTATGGCGATAAATTTGCTGTTCTCCCTCGCCCTATTCGCTTCGATCGCTCTTTCCAGCCAGCCGCTATACGCATGGGTCGCCACCATGCTTTGCTCACAAGGGGCGCTTTTTCTATCCGCTTTCGCCCTCTTCCGCCGCCACTGCCGGGACTGCCGCATCAGTCCATCCTTGCTTCGCGGTTCCCGGTTATCCCCCTTATTCAAGCTCGGCGGCGCAATGTACGCGATACAGCTCACCCAGTCCTTGTCCGAAAAGTCAGACCCCCTCGTTATTTCCTTCTTTTTCGGCCCGGCCGGCGTCGCGCTCTACCAGCCCGGCGGGCGCCTCGCCCAACTCGTCCGGCCCGTTGTCCTCACCCTTGCGAACCAATTACACCCGCTCACCACGCGGCATCATGTCGAGCAGCGACAAGACAAGTTGACACGCATTCTGATTCTCGGCACCAAGTACACGATGTTGCTTGGGGTGCTTCCCAGCGCGGCTCTTCTTTCCTTGGCCTTCCCCTTCTGTCGCCTCTGGCTGGAAAGCACCCTGGGAAGCGATTACCGCACGGCGGCCCTAGTGATGATGGGTTGGGCGGCTGCCGACCTCCTGACCTTCGCCGCAGGAACACAGTGGGCTGTTCTTCTTGGCAAAAAACATCTGCGGTTTCTTCTGTGGACTCAGTTGCCCGGGGCGGTGCTCAATATCCTCGCCTCTATTTACATCGTCGGCTTTACCCCCCTGGGAATTCCGGGCGTGCTTGCCGCGACCATTCTGATCGGCTTCGTTCGACGGCCCCTACTGATCTGGCACACCGCCCGCCAGTGCGGCGTGCCAACCTCCGTCTATCTCCGCAAGTCCTACCTGATGCCAGGCCTGATTTTCGTTGCGCTGCTCCTTTGCGGAATCGGGCTCCAGCGCCTGATTCCTGCAACATCCCCGGTTGGGCTCGGACTTAATTGTCTGGCGCTCGGTGTTCTCTGGGTCGCCTGCCTCTGGACCCTAGCGCTATCGCCCGAGGAGCGGAAGCTCGCCTTAAGCCAATTCCACCGCCAGTCCTAACCCCATCACGCCCATGCCGTCCGCAGTTAGAAAAACGCTAGGCATCGCCTACGCCAAACTTTTTGGAAATCGCACGCGCCTCTGGCTACTGCTCGACTACCTCTACGATTTCCGACGATTTGCGCACTGGTCGTCCGCCATTGCCACATCGCTATCTCGTAATCAGCTTGCCGCCCGCATCACGATGGACTACCACCGCATCGAAAAGGCGTTGGCCCTGCCGCAACCCAGGCCCGGCTTCGGCTGGGACACTGCCCTGCGCCTCATGGCTAACCGTGAACGCTACCTGGCCGCCCACGGCGATGACCGCCTGGTGCAGATTGCCACCACAACGCTGGCGAACTACGTGAGCTTCAATCGAAATTCGATGCCGCCCGGGGCCCAGGCCGAGACCATGCGGAACCAGTTCGGCGACACGGCCGCCCAGCAACCCAGCATGATCGAGATCAATCGCCAGGCCCTTGCCGACTCCGCTCAACTGAACTACCCTGCCTTCGTCCGGTCCCGGCACAGCATCCGCTCGTTCGACCCGGCTCCCGTTGACCCAGCGATAATCGAAAGCGCGGTGGCCGATGCGATTTATACCCCGTCCGTGTGCAACCGCCAGGGCTGGCGAGCGCACGTCCTCACCGAAATGGAAGACATCCGAAAAGCCCTGTCCTACCAGAATGGAAATCGCGGTTTCAACGACCAAATCCGCACGCTTTTTATCGTAAGTGTCGATCTCCAAATGTTCGTTGCATCCGGTGAACGAAACCAGGCCTTTGTCGATGGCGGCATGTTCGCGATGTCGCTAGTCTATGCGCTGCACGCGCGAGGTCTGGGCACCTGTTGCCTGAACTGGTCGGCCGGCCGAGGACAGGATCGCAAATTACGGGCGGCGATTCCTCTTCCCGAGTCCGAGGTGGTGATCATGATGATCGCCTGCGGCGCGATGCCGCCGCACATTAAAGTCACCCTGTCGCCCCGCCATCCCGTCGAGCATATTCTGGTGTGGCACTGATCTATGAAAATTGGCGTTCTCACTTTTCACTACAGCGACAATTTCGGCGCACTGCTGCAATGCGCATCGCTATGCGAAGCACTCCGATCCATTGGCCACAGCCCCGAAGTGATCGACTACCGCCCTCCTGCCCACAGCAATCTTCACTGGTACCGTCACTGGGGAATCAGATCCCGCTCGCCACTAAGCAACGCGAAAACCCGCATCTCGGCCCTGCTCGCCCAGCCACGCATGAAACGGCGGTGCGAGGAGTTTAGACGGCTTCACTTGAACCGCTCCCACCGATGCGCATCGCTCCCCGGCTTGAGCAAAGCGCTATCTTCCTTCCCCGCTGTAGTGGTGGGAAGCGATCAAGTCTGGAATTGCCGCTTTCCGTTCGTCACCCCGGCCTATTTTCTGTCGGATATCGGGTACAATGGCAGAGCCATTAGCTATGCGGCTTCCTGCGGATCCAAGGAACTAGCCATCCCGCACATCCATCCTGGTACCGCTGCTGCACTTCGTCGGTTCGATTCGATTTCGGTCCGTGACACCGAAACGGCAGAGTTCGTCCAGGAAATATCCGGTCGCGAAGCGCGTATCGTTCTCGATCCCACCCTGCTCTGCGACCTGCCCCGCCGCTCACGACCGCATGCCGGAGACCTCCTGCAATCCGAGTACCTGGTCACCTACCTTTGGGGTAAAGAGATAAGCGGTGGACACCAAGCCGCGTTCGACGCTATCCGAGCGCGACACGGCGCACTCCCCATCGTCGCCATCGCACCCACGTCGTTCATTTACAGCCGGCACCCGTATGCGGACCGAGTGGTGCTCGATGCCTCGCCGGAGGACTGGGTTTCGCTCATTGCCGGAGCGCGTTTCGTCTATACCAACTCCTATCACGGCACCCTTTTCAGCATTAAGCATCGCCGCCCCTTCCTAACCTATACCAGCGAACAATACCGCCAGCACCGGATCCTCGATGTTGCCCAGCGACTCGGCGTTGAATCCTGGGCGGTAGGCAGTGTCTCCGAAGCCAAGGCAAAGAACGCCTTCGAGACCTCGCCCGACTTTTGCCATATTCACGCCCGCCTAGATCACTACCGTTCGCAATCTCTTGATTTCCTCCAAGACGCCCTCGCATGAATACCCCGCTCGTCAGCGTCATTATACCCGCATATAACGCGGCGGAACACCTCGCCCACGCAATCAACAGCGTAATAGCCCAGCGCTATACGCCAATCGAGATTCTCGTGGTCGACGATGGTTCAACCGACCATACCGGCGATGTGTGCGCTTCCTACGGCAATCGGATTCGCGTACTCAAACAGCCCGCCAATCTTGGCGTCAGCGCCGCCCGCAACCGTGGCATCAAAGAATCCAACGGCCCCCTTGTCGCGTTTCTCGATGCCGACGACTGGTATCTCCCCAACAAACTCGCCGACCAAGTCGCTTTACTCGAACGCTATCCCTCCGCCGGTGCCGCCACGGCGGCACACTGCGTGCAGCTCCCCGCCGGCGAAGTCCGGAACCCGCCACAAGGCTCGGCGCTGCCCGTCGGCCATGCCGACGGAGTTATCCAGCTATTCGCCCTCCGAGCACAGGGACTTTTCGTTTTCCACACCAGCACCGTCCTCATCCGCCGAACCTCGCTCCAAACCGTCGGAGTCTTCCGGGAGGATCTGCGCATCGGCGAGGATGTCGAATTGTGGGCGCGAATCCAGGGGCGCTTCGAGTGGGTGTTTCTTGACCAGGTCGTATCGGTCTACAACCGAACTTCCGACAGCTCGGTTACCCGCTCCACCCCCCTACACCGGCACGGTCTCGATTTTTTACTCACCGATGCAGAAATCACTCGATCCATGCGTCCGGAAGTCCGCGCCGGCTACCGGACCTACCGCCAGATGTTCTGCCTGCAACGGGCTAGCCTGGGTATACGCCACCACGACCGAGCCTTCCTGGGCCAATGTCTCAAGCTATCCGCCCCACCCCCCCTTCGGCTCCGCTGGCTCGCGCTCAAAATTTTCTCCCTCCTTCCCGACCCAGTCTGGCGAGCCGCCCAAACCCTACGACGTAATGCGAGGGTGTCATCCTGATGCCTTTCGTCGTGGCCAATCCTTTCCGTACGTCCAGCGACTGCCACGCGCGCGCATTCGCCGAGCTGGGCTTGCTCACGGCCTACCTCGTGGGACGTCGCCGACTTCCCCCAGGCATTGTTCCCACGCAGGGAAAGACCTTTCCATTGCAGTTTGTCCCCGAGCTACTCGTCGGTAAATTCACCCGCTCCACCTACGCGCGGGAAGTGGCGCGCTTCGGCTGCTCGCCCCTGTTCGACCGGTGGGTCATCCGTAATCTTCCCGCCGGCTCCCACCTGCTCGCCGGCCTTGGCTACATCAACCGCAGTCTCTCCCTCGCCAAGCAAACGGGTGGCCTTGCCTTCATCGAGGCGAGAAACTCGCACCCCCGTAATTTCTGGAGGGTCGTTGAAGACGAGTACCGGCGATGGGGCGTCGACCGCCCCCCCCTGCCTGCTTTTCACTATCGACGACAGCTCCGCTCCATCGACCTGGCCGACTACGTGTTCAGCCCCGGTTGCCACATAACCAACTCCTTTGTTCGCGAAGGCTTCCCCGCCGAACGCATCCTGCATACGCCCCTGCCGGTGGACACCTCTATTTTCCGCCCCCCCCAACGCTGGCCCTCCAACACGCTTTTCACCATCGTATCCACCGGACAGCTTTCCCTGCGCAAGGGTACGCCCTACCTCCTGCAAGCATTTTCCCAGTTTAAACGGAAGAACCCCCAGGCCCGGCTCCTCCTCGTGGCATCGGTCGCGGACAATATGGCCCCACTGCTCCGCCAGGGACGCTTTCCCATGGATGGCGTCGAGCTGCTCCCCCGCATGCCGCACGCTCAACTGGCGCGGACCCTCCAGGATGCCGATCTGTTCGCCCTGCCTTCATTAGAGGAGGGCATGCTGCTCGCCGCCGCCGAGGCCATCGCCGTCGGCCTGCCCGCCCTGCTGACCCCCTGCATGGGCTCCGCCGATCTTCTCGCTGAAGATCGCAACGGCAGCATTGTCCCGGAACGCGATGCCGCCGCCCTTGCCGAGCGGATGTCGCGCTGGCATGCTCGCTGGCTATCCGATGCCTCCGCCTATCGGCAGAATATCGCCGCCCAGCTTCCCGACCTATCCTTCGACGCTTTCGTCAGCCGCTTGAAACACCAGCTCGCCTTAAACAATCTCGCATGAAAATAGGCATCCTCACCTTTCACGAAGGCCTCAACCACGGCGGGTTCCTCCAAGCCTGGTCCCTGGTGCATACCTTGGGCCAAATGGGGCACGAGCCCGTGATCATCAACTACAAGAACCCGAAACACTGGCGCCTCCACAACCTGCGGCCCTGGTTTACCTACCGACGCCCAATCCGGTTCATCGACCGGTTTCAGAAAACCCGAGCATTCACCCGCGATCTGCGCGCCCTACCCCGGACCGCCTATACCCGCAACGCCGAACTGGTACGGCAGTGGCGCTTCGATGCCGTAGTCGTCGGAAGCGACGTTGTCTGGGATACCCGCTTTTTCGGTTTCGACCCGCTGTACTTCGGATCACTGAACAGCCCCATCCAGATAGCATACGCTCCAAGCTGCGGAGCATCGGTCCACAAGCCGGGAACCCAGCACTCGCTCGAGGACGGCCTGCGCAGCTTCCACGCCCTCTCGGCCCGCGACGAGGCCACGCAACAGTGGGCCGCTACCGTCACCGGCAACCCGGTCCCGCTCGTGCCCGACCCCTGTTTCCTGCCCACGAACTTTAGCGCCCACTTCTCTAGCGCAGCGCCCCAGACCCAACCCTACCTGCTGGTGTATGGGAACTCGTTCGCACCTGGCGACGGCCCAGCCTTGGCCGAGGCCGCACGGCAGCGAGGCTGGGAAATCGTTTCCATCGGCTACCGCAACCCATGGGCCGACCGCAGCATGCTCTCCGTTGGTCCTCTCGCCATCTTCCCCTGGTTCAGGGCCGCCTCCGCAGTAGTCTCCAGCACCTTTCACGGTACGATTTTTTCGCTGCTCGCCGGCAGGCCTTTCGCCACGCGGCTCCACCCCGCAATCCGCAGCAAAGCCAGCTCGCTCCTCCAACAATTCACTCTGCCGGAAAGGGGCCTGGACAACATGACCGCTGCCGGAGCGCTGCTCGACCAGCCGCTCCCGCACGATTCGATCGAGGTCACCATCGCGGACCTGCGACGGCAGGGTATAGCGTTTCTCCGCCACGCACTGGATGCCTCGCCGTGAAAATCCTCTGGATATGCGGCCTGCCAAAGGCGGTTCGCGAGGCCGAGCCGCAGTTCGCGAACTACCATGCCCACTCGGACTGGTCGTGGATTCTCGGGCATCTGCCACCCCCGCCCAACGTCGAGCTTCACATCGCCTTTCCCGTCACGTCCGGCCCATGGGCGCCAACTCCGCGGTCCTACCAAGGCGTACAGTTCCATCCCGTCCGCTGCCTCCCTGGCCGACTCCAGACAGGCTACCTCCTTGACCCTCTCTACTACCGCAACCTGTACCGCCGCCTCCGGCCTGCGGTCGTCCACGGCTGGGGCACCGAGGATGCCTTCGGCATCGTCGCCCAGTCGCTCGCCCCCAAGCACTGCGTCGTTCAGGTCCAAGGGCTGTTCAACGCCTATCTTCCCTACCTGCAGGCCGGACCGGGAACCCGCTATGCCGCTTGGCGCGAACGGAACACCCTCGCCCACGCCCGGACGGTGTTCGTCGAGAGCCAGTTCTCCGCTTCGATCACCCAACCGTTGTGCGGACCCCAGACATGCATCCACCTAGTCGACCATCCACTGCGCCGCGAATTCCTCCACGCGCCGCCGTCTCCGGGAACCGCGCAACGCGTCCTGTACCTCGGCTCGCTATGCGATCGGAAGGGCTACCGTGATGCGGTGCAGGCCTTCATCGATAGCGCGCCCAGCGACTGGAGCCTGCTAATGATTGGGTCCGGGACATCCGGAGCAAGCGCCCGGCTCTCGCAAATGATCGCGCAGGCTGGCGAGGCCCACCGGATCCGGCACGTTGCTGAAGTCAACCCAGCCTCCATCGTTCAGCACATGCGCGAATCATCCATTTTTCTCTTGCCCTCGAGGATGGATACCGGCCCGACCGCACTCAAAGAAGCCCTCGCCATGGGGCTGTGGCCCATCTGCTACGATAACTCGGGCCCCGGCGAATACATCCGCCGCTTCAACTACGGCTCGCTCGCCCCAACCGGGGATACCACGGCCCTCGCCCGCCAGCTTTCCATGGCCATCGCCCATCGCCCTTGGACCGCCAACCTCAAGAACTCCATAGCCTCCTCCGAGGTGCGAACCGCACTGGCCGCAGAGGCCATCTGGCCCAGACTTACCGAGCTCTACCAAGGAATCAACCCATGAAACGCACCTGGCGCAACGTTCTGTACTCCGCCTACGAGCATGCGGCTATCCGCATCGAAATGGTTTTCTCCACCCTGCGCAGCAGGCTGCTGCTCGGCTGGCAAGGCTGCCTTCCCGGGCCAAGCTTCCGCACTAGCGGACGCTGCTGGTTCAAGGCCCGCCGGGCCGGCTCTATCGTCATCGGCCCCCGCGTGACCCTGCTTTCATCCCACCGCAGCAACCGGGTCGGGCTCTCCCAGCCGATAATGCTCGAAACCATGGGCGAGGGCGTTATCGAGATTGGCGAAGGCTCCGGCGGCTCGGGACTGGTGATTTCCGCTCGGTCACGGGTAACGATCGGCCGCGGGGTGAAGCTTGGCGGCAACGTGCGCATCTACGATCACGACTTCCATAGCCTGGACTCTTCGGTCAGAAATTCATCCAAGGATCGGAACTCCGTCACCTCGCGCCCGGTCGTCATCGGCGACCGCGCCTTTATCGGCGCGAACGCCATTATCCTCAAGGGCGCAGAAATTGGCGAGGAGGCGGTGGTCGGCGCGGGGGCCGTGGTAGCCTCGAGCGTCCCGCCGCGCGAGACCTGGGCCGGCAACCCCGCCCGGCCTATCCGGAAGGCGAATCCGTGAAAGCCCCGGCCAACACGGCGCGGTAGACCCTGTCGGCCTCGGAACGCAGACGGTCTGGAAGAGCAGCGATCCGCGCCTGCAACGACTGTTTAATTTCGGCGCGCTCACCGGTGGGTAGCGGCTGCATATCCGCGGGACGGGTGAACGCCTGGCGGACCCGGGCAAAGCCTTCTTCATCGAAAAGCCGGGTCGAAAAAGCCGTGCCGTATCGGAGGTTGACCGCGCCCACCACGCTCGCCACGTCACCTGTGGCCCGCTCGAACGGCACCACCAGCACCCGGTCGAGCACCGGCAGCAAGGCCCGGTGAAATCGGATGTAATGCTTCATGGCCAAGCCCGCATCGGGATAGAAACCGCGTGAAAGCAAGGACACTGCGCAGTCGCCAGGGGCTCGGACGACGAGGATGCAGGGAATGCCCCAGCGCAACCCTTGCAGAATCTGCGAAGGCACGTGGCGATGGTGGGCGATTCTCAGCCCAGGATCAACCAGCACATGGAACACCCTCACCAAATAGGAGTTGGCACTGCCGCCAAAGCCCTCGATCACAAGCTGGGAGTCTCGCCGCACCACCAGGCCCTGCTCCGCGCCCCGCTTGCCGAGCTGGGTCAGCCGGAAGAGCGGATACCAGCGGCCTGCGCGGTCGCGCAGTTCGAGTCGAATCGCTTTGAGCTTGTCGGCGAAGCTTGTCATACTGTACGGGCCATCTAAGCACAGCCCAATCTTCTGGACAAGCACGCCGAACGCCCAAGCACCATACCATGCCGCTCAAGCACCACGTTCAGCTCATCGCCCGCGACATCCGGGATGGCCGCCTCATACGCCGCGCCAGGCGCGTGCTGTGGGAAAAACCCGTGATCGCCCGTCGACGCTTCGTCCAGGTGAAAGACCGCTACCCCCAGACGACGTTGTTCTTCGCCGGTTTCGCCAAGAGCGGCTCCACCTGGCTCGAGCGCATGCTGTGCGACGCCCTGGGCTTCGTTTCCTTTTTCCCCGCAAGATGGCCGCTCGGCGCCGATCATCGGCACCAGCACGACCTCTACCCCGGCATCTTCTCCCCCTACCAGCACAAGCTGGCCATCATTAAGGGCCACACCTGGGCCTGGCCCGAGAATATCGACTGCCTCCATCGCGAATACCAAGGCCGCTACCTCCTAGGCGTCCGCGACCCCCGCGACGCCGTCATCTCCGCCTACTGGTACATCCGCCGCCACCCGGACCACTGGGACTATGCCCGCGTCCAGGGCATGGACCTCCAAGCCTACATCGCGACCAAGGTGGCCGACGGAAGCTTCTTCGACGAGTTTACCGAATGGATGCAACTTTGGCTGGAACGCCGGAGGCCGCAACGGTGCGTCCTCGCGCGCTATGAGGACCTGATTGCCAACACCCCCGCCGAACTCAGCCGCATTATCCAGGAACTCGGCTTTCCCTGCACCCAGGAACAAGTCGCCAGCACGACCGACCGCTACCGCTTCGAGGCAAAAAGCGGCCGGAGACAAGGCGAGGAAAATACCGCGGCCTTTCTCCGCAAAGGCGTCGCCGGGGAGTGGCAAGAAACCTGGCCCCGCGATAGTTTGGAACGCGTCGAGGTTCGCTGCGCCCCTCTCCTTCGTACCCTGGGCTATGCCGCGCCCGCGCCCCAGAAAGGATAGGCCATGCCCCGCATTTCCGTCATCACCCCCAGCTACAACGGCGCCCCGTGGCTTCCGCTGTGCATCGCGTCGGTTGCCGACCAAAATGGCGTCGACGTCGAACACATCGTGCAAGACGCCTGCTCCACCGACGGCACGGCTGAAATTCTCGCCCGCGCATCGGGCATAAAGGCCTACGTCGAGAAAGACAGCGGCATGTACGACGCGGTGAACCGCGGCTATGCCCGAGCTTCCGGCGAAATTCTGTGCTACCTGAATTGCGATGAGCAGTATACCACCGGGGCGCTTCGCAACGTCGCCCACTACTTCGACACCCATCCTGACGTGGAGGTTCTCTTCGCCGACACGCTGGTCGTAGATCCCACCGGGAAGCTGATCTGCTACCGCAAAGTGACTAGGCCCCACCCCATCCACATCATGGTCGGCCACCTTCCCGTGCTGACATCATCCATTTTTATCCGCTCGCACGTGTTTTCGGAAAAGGGCTTTAGATTTAACGCGGACCTCAAGGGGCTCGCCGACTCCTATTGGGTCATCGATCTGCTCCGTGGTCGCCTGCGCATCGGCCTGCTGCACACCGCCGTCTCCGCGTTCACCGATACCGGCAGCAACCTCTGCCTGCAGCCCGTCTCCCGCAAGGAAATCAGCGTACTGTTTGGGCAAGCGCCAGCCTGGGCCAGAGTGTTACGCACCCCCATCAAGGCGCTTCACCGTGTACAGAAACTTCTCGCCGGGTGCTACCGAATCCCGCCGATAGAGTACGCCATCTTCACCCAGGCCAATAGGGAAAGCCGAACCACGTTCCGCGTCCAGAACCCCTCGGGAGTTTGGCGCCAGCGACTAGGCGCACCCCCTTCATGAAAATTCTTGTCGCCCACACCTACTACCAGCAGCGGGGAGGCGAAGACGCCATCTTCGAGCAGGAATGCGCGCTCCTTCGGGACAGCGGTCACGAGGTGCGGACCTATACCCGCCACAACGATGAACTGAGGGCGCCGGGCTCGCCACGGGCACTTTCCCTCGCCCGGGACACGCTGCACAGCCGGACCACCAGCCGCCAGCTCGAAGAGCTGATCGCGGGCTGGCGACCCCACGTCGCCCACGTCCACAATATCCATCCACTCATTTCACCCTCGATCTATAGCACCCTTCACAACGCGGGCGTTCCTATCGTCCAGTCCATCCACAACTACCGCTGGTTCTGCATCGGCGGCACCTTCTTCCGCAACGGTCGGGTTTGCGAAGACTGCTTCAGAAAACCCTGGGGGCGCCTCCACGGCCTAGTGCACCGATGCTACCGCCAGAGCTTTGGACCTTCCGCCGTGCTTAGCCTGACCCAGCAACGCGCATCGGGACCTCGAAAGCTGTTCGGACGAAGCATCCGGCTCATCCTCGTCAACACCGAGTTCATCCGTACCCTCTTCGTGGAAGCGGGCTACCCAAAATCC
>CBFGVE010000045.1:0-11354 GCA_965651915.1 uncultured bacterium | reverse complement strand
GTTTCGAGGTGGAGGAATCCGAGGCATTCCGCCCCTTCTACACCCTGAAACGAGACGGGCTTGGTCTCGGGCTTCCCATCTGCCGCCGCATCGTCGAGGAGCATGGCGGACGGATGTGGATGGGGCGGAGCGTGCTGGGCGGTGCGCTGGTCGGATTCATGCTGCCTCGGCCGAGCCGAACGGGCCCGACACGCGGAGGCCGGTCGTGATCGACGTCCGGTCTGCGGTGGTGCATGTGGTGGACGACGACGACTCGCTGCGCGCGGCATTGGCCCGGCGGCTCAGAATTGAAGGCTACGCGGTGCGCGCCTATGCATCGGCCCAGGAGTTTATCGAGAACTACCGCGATGATGGTTGCGCGGGCTGCATTCTCCTGGACGTCCAGATGCCCGGCATGGATGGGCTTGACCTGCAGGCCGAATTGCAGAAGCGAGAGATAGAGCTTCCGATCGTGTTTCTGACTTCACACGGTAATGTACCAATGTCGGTGCGGGCGATGAAGGCGGGAGCCGATAATTTCCTTCTGAAGCCGGCCCGCGACGAGGCGCTGATGGCGGCGGTGGAGGGAGCGGTGGGGCGGAACCAGAGTCACCGTGCATCGGGCTCGCAAGTGCTCCGCATCCGGAAGGCCTTCGCATCGCTCACGGCCCGCGAGCGCGAGGTGATGGGTTTTGTCGTCGCCGGCGAGCCGAACAAGCGAATCGCGACCGAGCTTGGTGTTGCGGAAATCACGGTCAAGGTTCACCGCGCAAATGTCATGCGCAAGATGGAAGCCGGGTCGCTCCCCGACCTGGTCCGCGCCGCTTCCCTGCTAGGCCTGACGGACGCGTAGCGTCCACGCCGGCTGCCACTAAAAGCCTACATTTTTAGGCATTTTCTATACCTAGGTATAATTGTCGGCGCGGATGGTATGGAGTACGAGTGGTCCAAGTGCCGCTGGTTGGGCGGCCGAGATCCCCGAAATGACCCTCCGCTTCTCACCTACATTTAGTTTTTCTGGTGGCCCTTCCATCAAGAGACTGCTGGTTTGTGCTGCACTCGGCGCAGCGCTTGCCGTCCCGGTGCTGGGACAGGGCCCAACGCCCAACGGGCTTTACTATGGCGACGGCGATTCTTCGCGCTATCCCGCCGTTCCCTATGCCGTGTCGGTGTCGGGCAGCCGCCTCTACGCCACGCTGGTCGACACCACGCTGCACGTCGTGCTGGTGGTGGACCGGAGTGTGAACGACAACGTGTTCGATGTGGGGCCGGGTTCGGCCACCGCCTACATGACCAGCGCGGACTGGGGTAGCCACCGCACGGCCAGGCGTCTATGCGATTCGGAGTTCGCCGAATTTTTCCTCACGGTGGGTTCAGGCGCGGAGGAGCAGACCTTTCAGTGGCGGCAGGGCTATGCCGGAGCCTCCTCGGGTAGCCGCGACAAGACGGTCGCCAACTGGATCTCCGATACCACCGTGGCGGGGGGCGGGGGCAATCCTCCTCCCGGCTTGGTCAGCGCGAGTTCCATGCAGTGGAACATGAACAACTACGCCGCCAAGCTGGCTGCATCCAGCAATACCTGGACGATGCCAGGTGCCAACGCCAACGACAACCAGTGGAAGTCGCCGTTCGATGCCGGCAATCCCAACACCGTCATCAATGCGGCCGAGGGCTATCCGGCGGTAGGCGATATTTCCTGGAGCCCTGCCTACGAGTGGGAGTGGGCGATGGTCTACGAGTGGGCGGTCGACCTTTCGCAGTTCGCCGATGTTCCGGTGTTCATCGTGACCGGGGCCTCGCACCATTCGCCGGCTAAAAATGGTCCGGAGAACGACATCTTTCCCGACCAGGACCCGAACGACCCCCCGCCGCCACTGATGGACTACGGGGATTTGCCGGTGCCGTACCCGACCCTGCTTGCCGACGACGGCGCCCGGCATGTGCTCGACCCCAATGGGACGCGGCTGGGCAGTTCACTCGACTCGGACGGCGATGGCCAGCCCCATGCGCTCGCGCTGGGCGACGACCAGAGCGTGGTCGACGACGAGGATGGCGTTGAACTGCTCTCCCCGATGTTTCCCGGCAGCAATGCGGTATTCCGGGTGACCGTGGCCAAGGCGGGCTATCTTAGCGCCTTCACCGACTGGGATGGCGACGGCACTCTCGATAGTGTGACCCTCGGCTCCGCAACCGGTCCGGCTGTGGTTGCGGCTGGCGTTTTCGAGGACGTGTTCATTCCGACTAACGGGGTCTACGACATCGAGGTGCCGGTCCCTCCCGACGCCGGTGGATTGATGGCGACCCGCTTCCGCATCACCAACCTGGCGGGCCAGGGCGGGGCGAGCCCCTCCGGCCAGGCCCACAGCGGTGAAGTGGAGGACTATGTGTTTTCCGCTGCGCTGGGCGACCGGGTGTGGTCCGACGCCAACGGCAACGGCATCCAGAACGGCGGCGAGCCGGGACTCGGCGGCATTGAGGTGCTGTTGCTCGCCACCAACGGGAGCGAGGTGGCCTCCACCACGACCGACGAGCAAGGCTACTACCTGTTCGGGGGCGTTCCGCCTGGCCACTACCTGGTAGAATGGGACCTATCCGATTTCCTGCTCGGCGGGCAACTGCTGTCCGCCCCCGACCAGGGGAACGATGCGCTGGACAGCGATGGGGTGGAACAGCTTTTCGGAGGTTTTGTCC
Source organism: uncultured bacterium (assembly GCA_965651915.1). GTDB lineage: Bacteria > Verrucomicrobiota > Kiritimatiellia > CBFGVE01 > CBFGVE01 > CBFGVE01. The sequence goes on along the minus strand of CBFGVE010000045.1, from coordinate 8,684 downwards.
GTACGGCCCCCTTCCATCTGGTAGCTGGCGAAACCAATCTGACGGTGGACGTTGGGGTCAGTCCGGTCATCCTGTCTTCCCGGGCCTCGGTAGCCGAGGTTTGGGGCGAGTGGTCGGGAGGCGAGGCGCGCGTGTGCTGGAAGACCAGCTCGGAATGGGGCACCGCCGGATTCCGGGTGTACCGCGTCGGTGCGGGCGGCGAAATGCTGGTCTCCGATGGCACGGTTGCTTCGGCCTTCAAGCCGGAAGGGGCACGCTACGCTTGGATCGACCCGATGGGCTCGCCCGGCGGGCGGGCCACCTACCGGATCGAAGAAGTGGAGCTGGATGGAACGCTCTTGGACATGGGCGTGTTCGACGTGGAGTTCAAGCCGGTTGCGCATGTGCCCGCTCCACCTGCGGCGGTAAGGTCTGCGGCCATGGATAATGCGGGACTGGGTGCGCCGGCCATGGCCTCCGGACTGGCGGCTGGCGACGCGCCCCCGAGCGACTGCGTCAAGCTCGTCTACCGCAAGCCGGGCGTGTACGCCGTGGCCTACGAGGCCCTGGCCTCTGCCATGGGGCTAGATGCTCAGTGGGTTGCCGGCATGTCCGCGGCGGGTAATCTCGCCCTCTATGCCGAAGGCCGGCATGTGGCCTATGTGCCTGACCCCGAGAACCAGCGCATCCTGTTCTACGGGGCGGGAACGACCAACTTCTATACCCGCGATGCGGCGGTGATCATCCGCCAGGAGCCGGGCCTGCTCATGGGAATGCGTCCCGCCGTGGCCGCCGAGGACGCCCAGAACGTGTACCGGGCCGAGGTTCGATACGAGGAGGACAGGCTGTTCCTCGACAGCAGCGGACTGCCACTGGGCGACTTCTTCTACTGGGACTACGTGCTTAGCGGAAACCCTTCCCTGGGGTCTCGGACCTTTCCTCTGGATCTCACCGGCTTCGCGGGCGGTGATGCCCTCCTCCGCGTCCGCCTGATCGGGCTCAGCGCTGTAGAGCACGCGGTCGAGTTCCTCCTCGATGGCATTCTGGTGGGCGAGGCGAGCTTTTCCGGGATCGAAACCCACGAGGCCGAAGTCATCCTTCCCGCTGGAGTGCTTTCCTCGGACGTTGTCCAGTTCGCCGTTCGAGGAAGCCGGCCATCCAGCGCGAGTAGCTTCTTTGCGGTCGACTGGATCGAGGTCGCCTTCGATCGTCGGCTCGTGTCCTCGGCATTGCCCCACGTTCTCTCTTCCGGCGAAGGCGGTGCGTGGAGCCTGGCCGAGTTGAATGGTCCTGTCGTATTCGAGCTGGGAGGCGCAGGCCCGCTGCGAGTGGACGAAGGAGAAGCTTTCGTGGCCTCGTCCGACCGGGACTACGTTGTGGCCGACGCCCAGTCCATCGCGTCCCTAGATCCTTGGCCGGCCGCCTGCGACGCCTGGTTCATGAATACGGGCCTCAGGATCGACTACCTTGTTGTCGCCTCGCGCGACATGGCCGACGCTGCCCAGTCGCTCGCCGACTACCGTGCCGCCCAGGGCCTTCGCACCGGGGTCGCGGTCTTCGAGGATGTGTGCGACCTGCTCGGCTACGGCCAGCGCGACCCCGAGGCCATCCGAGCCCTGCTCCGCCACGCCCACGAAAACTGGGCCGAGGCCCCCTGGATGCTGCTTCTGGCGGGCAACGGCCACTACGACTACCACGGGACGCTGGGGCTGGAGCCTAACCCGCTCCCGCCCATCCTGCATCTGAGCCCCCGCGGGGTGTTCTCGGCTGACAGCAAGCTGGGGGATTTGGACGGCGATGGCGTTCCCGAGGTGGCAGTGGGCCGCCTTCCGGCGAAGAACGCCTCCGAGCTATCGGTGATGGTCTCCTCGATCGTCCTGTACGAGGCGGACTTTGAGAGCGACTGGCAAAAAGCGCTGGTCTTCGCCGCCGACGTGCGCGAGCCGGGGCTGCCGAGCCCGGCCGACTTCGCCCGGGACAGCGAGGTAATCGCGGGTCGCGTGCCGGCTAGCCATCCCATCCATCGCGTGTACCGCGACGATCTGCCGGCCGCCACTGGCCGGGACCAGTTGATTGGCCACTTCAACAGCGGAGCGGGCATTATCCATTTCACTGGCCATGGGAACCCCACCACGATGGGGCAGTCCAAGACCGGCGTCCTGATGAGCACGTCGAACCTCGGCCAGATCCAGAATACCCGTCGGCCGGTGTTGGTCGCATTGAGCTGCCTGATTGGCCGCTTCGAGTCCCCGGGCCAGAACTCCCTGGGGGAGCAGCTAATGGCCTCGCCCGGCGGCGGCACGGTGGCCGTCTGGGCGCCTTCCGGCCTCTCCCACCATCCCAGCGCCGCCCTGCTGGGCGACGCATTCTACGCGCAGCTTTTCGAGCAGGGGAGTGGTTCGCTCGGTTTGGCCGTGCTGCGCGCCCGCCAGGCGGTGGCCTCCATCGCGGCCGGCCAGGAGACCTTCGCGACCTACAACCTGCTGGGCGACCCGGCCCTCAAGCTGGGCGCCGCGGTTGTCGGGAATCCCGGCTCCGGTGGTTTCGCCCAGTGGCGGTGGGAGCGGTTTTCGCCGGGGCAGCTTGCCGATTCCTCGGTCAGCGGCGAAGCCGGCAGCCCTATCGGGGAAGGCCCTAGCAACCTGCTGAGCTACGCCCAGGGCCTGCCGCCGGGCCAGAGCGCCGCGCTGGTCCGCCGGATCTGGGCGCCCCGGGGACTGGAGGGGTGGGAGGTGGATTTCGGGCTGCGGAGCGACGCGGGCGATCTGGACTACGTGTTCAGAGTCACCGAGGATCTCCTCGGCGAATGGGAGGAAAATCCCGCAGACGGCCAGGTTGCGCCGGGAACTGCCGATCTTGAGCCGCTAGGCTTCACCTACCGGGTCAATCGGCCCGAAGCCAGGACCCTGTTCCTGGATGTAGTCATCCGCCGCCGATGATGCTGGCTTCGCCTCCCGGCCTGGCCTAGCCTTCGGACTGCTCCCCGACCTATACTTTGGTATAATTGCTTTTTATCATGGATGCGAGTAACGTCGCCGAATCCTTGCTGGCCTGTTCAACCGTTCGACATATTGGATCGACAGCCGTTTTCGATTGCATACGGGGCTGGCGGGGATGTTGGCCTACGCGTCGGGACGCGGCATTGACTGTTTGCATAATACCACAGGCGTTCTGGAGTTCTCACTTTTGACCAGCCCTCCATCCGGAGACTATACATGAGTTTCACCCCCCGTTACGCCCCCAGTTGCCGTCCCAGTTCGCCGCGGTGGCGGGGTCTGGCACTTCTTCCCCTGCTGGCCGCTCTGCTGCCGTCCTCCGCTGAGGCGGCGAATCCTTCGGGCAAACTCCGCATCGAGGTCATCACCGCGTACAATCTCGTCGTCGACTCCAACGTGGAGAGCCCCTCCACCTACGCTCCGCGCTCCGCCTACCTCGGCGCCACGTTCTACAACGATGGCACCAACACCATGACCAACGTCGTGGTCTACATCGGCAACTACAACGGGGGAGTCAACCCCACCCCGGGCATCTACCCCAGCCGTGCCCATCCCCCGCTGGTGGGCCCGCTTCCCGGCGACGAGTTCGCCCTTACCCACGAGGGCGGATCCTTTGGAACGGGCGATGCGACCCGATTCATGGGCACCATTCCCCCCGGCGAGAGCGTCACCGCCTATTGGCTGGTGAGTTATCCCAATCTTGACGAAAACGGCGATGCGGTATGGGGTCCGAGCGTGAAGCCCGACGATGACCTCTGGCTGGAATTTGATGTTTGGGGGGAGGTTTCCGACGGGGGAAGCCCGGTCGTGGCGGACCAGCGCCGGCGGGTCACCATGCGCAACGAGATTTCGGCGATGGCCAACAAGATATCGCCCAACACCGCCAACAAGGTCCCCGACGAATACAAGCAATTGCTCAACCAGTTTCAGCCTTCGTGGACGAACACCGCGAGCGACGGCTCTCCAGGCAGCGCGATCATCACCGAGGGCATCTGGTATGACTTCGGCAACGTGAACCAGGGCTTCGACAACAACGTCGACCTCGTCCCCGACTACAACGCCTGGATGCAGCCGGTGGGCGACCCCGCTATTTTCGACCCCTCCTGCTTCCGCCTGGTGCGCACCTACGCCCTAGTGGTTGTCAAGCGTAGCGGCGGCAATCCCGATTTGGTACTGACTGCCGAGAACGAATTGTACTTCGAAAATCTTCCACCGGACAACACCGGCGCGATCGGCTATGTGGGCTACGAATTCATGCCCTTGCGCAGCGGGTGCAGCGCGACCCTCTCGCCCTACCAGGAAGTGGCCTCCGGTTTCGACAACGAAAAGTTCAACGGCGACTTTGGCGCCACCCTAGGCGGGGGGTTGGTCAGCATCGATTCCTCCGTGGTCATGGACAAGGCGGTGGATCTTGCCGTGGCCTCCCCGGGCGACACCCTCACCTACACCGTTGCCTTCACCAACGACGGCATCGCCCAGGTGGGCAACGCAGAGCAGGGCGTCCCGCTGGTGGTGGGCGACTCCATTCCCACCAACACCGTCTACGTGAGCGGTAGCGCGGCGGCCGGCAATACCTTGCCCGCCGGTGTCAGCACTTACAATATATTCTATTCGACCAACGACGGACTAAGCTGGGCCGCGTCCGAGCCCGTCCCCGCGTCCCTGGTGACCGACATCCAATGGTGGCTCGACGCCCCGCTGCTGACCGGAACCTGGGGCAGCGTCACCTTTCAGGTCGACATCGACGATCCCTTTCCCCAGGAGCCCCCGCTCATCTACAACCTCGCCGGCCTGAGCTTCGGCAGCACCGAGCCGTTCCTCACCGACGATGCCACCACTATACTGCTCGGCAACAATAGTCTGAGCGGAACGGTGTTCCTCGATACCGGCACCGGCGGCGGGGTTTTCGGCGATGGGCTTCAGAACGGGAGCGAGAGCGGCATCTCGAACATCCTCGTTACGCTTTACTACGATGCCAATGGCAGTGGCGAGGTGGATAGCGGCGACCTGCTGTTCGCCACCACCAACAGTGCGGCGAACGGCGACTATAGCTTTGCCACCCTGCCCGACGGCAACTACATCACCACGGTGGACATTCTTGACGCCGATCTGCCGGCGGGCCACACCCCGACCACGGTAATCCTACACACCGCCGCGCTCGATCCCACCAGCGTGAACGTGAACCCAGAGACCGCCACAGACCTAGACTTCGGGTTTGCCCCGGCGCTCGTGCTCACCAAGACCGGCCCGGCCACCCTTCGCGAGGGCGGCCTCGCCACCTACACCCTGGTGGTATCCAACCGGTTCGAAGGAAGCGGCACAGGTTTGGGCGCGCCCCTCGCCTACACCAACTGGGCCTCGGCCACGAATCCGGTGAGGACCGTTGGAACCGGCTGGCTGAACCAAACCAACGCCTTGAATGCACCCGATACTCTCGAAGCTACCGTGACCATCGCCAACAACACTGACGCCATGGGGGTGACGGCCTTTGGCCCGGCTCGCACCGGGACCATCACCAATGTCCTATTGCTCGTCAAATCCGACCACGTGGGCGCTGGTAACAACTTCACCTTCACCATTAACCTCTGGACCAATGGGGCCGCCTCCGCCCAGCAGGTGACCAACTACAACCAAGTCACTTTCCCCGTCGGGTCGCAAGTCTTCACCAATAATGTCACCTCGCTGTTTACTCCGCTCACCATGGCGGCGATCAGCAACTCGACTATCCAGTTCAGCGCCGTCAAGGCAGGCGGTCCGGGTGGCGACGAAATTCAGATCGACTCGGTGGGCTTCGTCATTCAGATGTCCGACCTTGGCCCAGCCCCTCCCGATGATTTCACCCTTGATCCCGTGCCCCTTTGGGACTACTACGACGCCGACATCCTGCAGTACGTGAGCTCCACCTCCACCGTGACCAGCGCCGATCTCAGCGGTCCCGCTCCGAACGAGGGGCGTCTACTCTGGTCCAACGTGGGCCCGGTTTATCCCGGCGGAGCGGTGACGAATACCGTCACATTCCGCGTGCTGGAGCCCCCCGGCAACGTGGCGACGGTCACCACCAACACCGCAGTCATCACTAACGCCTTCTATCTCAATGGCCTGCCTGCGAACAGCGCCACCTCGCAGGTGGCCAGCTCGATCGCGCCCTCCGGCAGCATTGGCGACTTCGTCTGGCGTGATCTCGACGGTGACGGCGTGCAAGACGGTGGCACGGAAACTGGCATCGCCGGCGTATCCGTCCGGCTGACCCCGCCCGCCGGCGTCAATCTCGGCAACGGCGCGGGGAACCCCATTACCAACGTCACCGACGCCTCCGGCTACTATTTGTTTACAGGTATCCCCTCCAACGGAAATTATACGGTCACGGTCATCACCACCACCTTGCCGGGTGGTGCGGGAACCAATACCCACGATAGAGACGGCAACAACAACAATCAAACAACGGTCACGCTGGACGTAAATTCAACCACGGGTGGGGATACGATTCTAGACGCCGATTTTGGCTACAACAGCCTGAGCAGCATTATCAGCGGAACGATCTGGAACGACATGGATCAGAGTGGAACCTCGACCCGCGATGCGGGCGAGCCCTGGCATACCAACGTCACGGTGATCCTCTACGATAGCGGCAACAACCCCATAGCCACCAATACCACCACGTCCTCGGGCTATTTCCAGTTTATTGGGGCCTATAGCGGAACCTATACCGTCCGCGTATCCACCAATACCGGCTCGATGGCCACGGGAACCTGGGTCCAGTCCTTCGATTCCGATGGGCTGGTGTCGGGCGACGAGGTCGAGGTGACCCTGCCGCTTGGCGGATCGGCTACTGCCGACTACAGCTACTACCAGACTGGAGCCTATAGCATCGGCGACACGGTATTTTATGACTGGAACGGAAACGGGACGCAAGACGCCAGCGACGAGGGGATCACGAATGCAACCGTCAGTCTCTACCGCGACATCAATACCAACGGCGTCTACAACGTGGGCGTCGATCCTCTGGTAGCGACCGACGTGACCGATGCAAGCGGGAACTACTTGTTTTCAAGCCTTCCTTCCGGTAGCTATATTGTCATCGTCGACCACGCATCGCCAGGATTCCCCAGCACGTACACGGTGACCGCCGATCCCCAGGGCGCGATGGACGGGCTCAGCGTGGTCACCATCGTGGCCGCGAGCAACCTCGACCAGGATTTCGGCTACCAGCCCTCCGGAACCGGCGCGATCGGCGATACCGTCTGGCGGGACCGCAATGCCGACGGCATTCAGCTTGGCCCGCTGGAGACCGGCATCTCCAACATTACCGTAACCCTGCAGGCCGATCTCAATGGCGACAGCACCTACGTGACCATCGCCACCACCAACACCTCCTCCAGCGGCACCTACCTGTTCAGCGGCCTGCCCGACGGCAACTACCGGGTAATCGTCGACACCGCCGACCCCGATCTTCCGGTCGATTCCTTCGGCAATCCCTGGTACCCCACCACCGCGACGTCCGACGATGTGGTGATTTCCGGTGGAAACAACTATCTGGATGCCGATTTCGGCTTCGCCCAGCTTGCCGCCATTGGCGACACCATCTTCTGGGACGCGAACCAGAACGGAACCCAGGACTTCAGCGAGGGGGGCATTAGCAACGTCACGGTGGAGCTGTATCAGGACGTGGACATGAACGGGGTCTACAGCGTGGGCGACGTGCTGCTCGACTCCGCCGTCACCAGCACCAACGGGCTGTACCTTTTCACCGGCCTGCTGCCTGGCGACTATGTCGTCCTGGTCGATGACTCGACCCTGCCGGTGGGCGCCACGCTCTCCGCCGATCCCGACGCCGACGGCGTACCCTGCGCCGATCCCCTGGCTGTCGGCTGCGACGGAGAGACGGGTGAAACCCTCATCGCGGGGCAGAGCTTCATGGGCGCCGACTTCGGCTATGTTCCGCCCGGCGGCACCATCGGCGACCTGCTCTGGTTGGACTTCAACGGCAACGACCAGTGGGACCCGGGCGAAAGCGGGGTGCCCTACATCACTGTCGAGCTGTACGACAGCTTCAACAACCTGGTGGCCACCACCGAGACCGACGCCGACGGCTACTACATCTTCTACGGCCTCGATGACGATACCTACCGGGTCGTGGTCGATGGCGCCGATCCCGACTTCCCCTCCAGCCTCTCCCAGACCTACGATCCCGACGGTACCCTCGACAACGAGGGCGTGGACATCGTGGTCAGCGGCGGCGAGGTCACCAGCATCGGCGGCAGCGCCTGCACCGGCTGCGACCTGGATGTGGACTTCGGCTACCGCTACGTGGGCACCAACATCCTCAGCGGCACCATTGGCCTCGACGGCGATCCGGTCGATGGACTGATGAACGGGTCCAATCCTTCAGGCTTCGACACCGATGAATCGCCTTTCCCGGGTGTCACCGTCTACGCCTACCTGTGGGAAGACGATGGCGACAATGTCGTCGAGCCGGGCGAGACCATTCTGGTGAACTCCACCGTGACCGCTGCCAACGGCGACTACGCCTTCACCAACCTGCCTTCCGGCGGGGTAGGGGACCTCTACATCGTCTCCATCGTCGCCCCCATGCCCAAACTCACCCTGACCACGACCACCAACGACACGCCCGCCACCGTGCTGGTGGAGACCGTTGACCTCCAGGACTTCACCGTGTCCGTCTACCAGGCCGTCCCGGTCGCGCCCCTG
>CBFGVE010000044.1:0-11386 GCA_965651915.1 uncultured bacterium | reverse complement strand
TTTCAGTTTGTTAGTTCTGCCCAGCTTGCTTGGCGCACCGGAGATCACGGAGGGGAGCCGCCCTGTACCCGGATAATTGTATACCCGCCATCTATCTTCTCCGTGATCTCTGTGCCTCTGTGAGAGAACATTCTCTCCAAATCGTTGAGAAGCTAGCGTGACGAACGCCTAGATTGTAGAGGTAACCTTCTGCATTTGAGTTGTTTGCCTTTTTTGGTTTCTCACGGAGGCACGGAGTACACGGAGAAGAGCCGCCCTTTTGCCCGGATCGTTGAACGCCCGCCATCTATCTCCTCCGTGAGCTCTGTGCCTCCGTGAGAGACAATCCCCCCTCCATCCACGAAACCTTGGTGTGATGTATGACCTGTGAGAATGTGTAAGCTGTTGTATTATAGTTATTTGCCTATTGTTTTGAGGTGCTTCTGCCAAAGGGATGGGGAAGGAATTTTTGGGTTTCTCACGGAGGCACGGAGTACACGGAGGGGAGCCGCCCTTTTACCCGAATTGTTGAACGCCCACAAACTATCTCCTCCGTGAACCCTGTGCCTCTGTGAGAGACAATCCCTGCTTACATTGGCTTCGCACTGGTCTGGAGCTGCGGGAAGTGGCTGTCGAGAGATGAACGTCAGCCTAGGGAACCATTAATGGTTCGGGTTATTCCACTTTTCATGAGGTCGACTCCGAAATTCAGAAGGTACCCCAGCTTCATGTTGGTCAGTTTAAGGTAAGTGAGCAGTTGCTTCTTGTGAACTGGACTCACTCTTTCGACCGACTTTAGTTCCACGATCACCATATTCTCGATGATTAGATCAGCGCGGAAACCCTCCTCGAAGGTTAGGCCTTCGTAGCGGATAGGAACGGGCACTTGGCGCCCCACTTTTAGGCCTGCTCTAGCAAGTTTTTTAGCGAGAATGGTTTCGTAGACGGTTTCCAGCAGTCCGGGCCCCATGGCCTGGTGTATTTTTACCGCTTCGTCTACTATCGTGGTTCCAATGTCGTTTTCGTGCATAAGTTGAATTTCTGGTTGTGGTTATGACAATGGCCTGTTTGTACGCTAGGAAGGTTTTCTAGAGCTTTAGGGGTACTTGGCCTTCGGGCTGCACAGATGGGTTGCCGCTAAAGGGGGGGGGGAAGTAATTTTGGTTTCTCACGGAGGCACGGAGTACACGGAGGGGAGCCACCCTTTTGCCCGGATTAATCAATACCCGCCATCTACCTCCGTGAACCCTGTGCCTCTGTGAGAGACAATCCCCTCTCCATCCACGAAACTTTGGTGTGATGTATGACCTGTGAGAATGTGTAAGCTGTTGAATTATAGTTGTTTGCCTGTTTTTTGGAAGTGCTTACGCCGAAGGGATGGGGAAGGAATTTTTTGGGGTCTCACGGAGGCACGGAGTACACGGAGAAGAGCCGCCCTTTTGCCCGGATCAGTGAATTCCTGCCATCTACCTCCGTGAGCTCTGTGCCTCTGTGAGAGAAAATTCTCCCCAAAATCGTTGAGAAGCTAGCGTGATGAACGCCTAGATTGTAAAGGTAAACTACTGCATTAGAGTTGTTTGCATTTTTTAGTTTCTCACGGAGGCACGGAGTACACGGAGGGAGAGTCGCCCTGTTGCCCGGATCACTAGATCTCCGCCATCGAGCTCCTCCGTGATCTCTGTGCCTCTGTGAGAGAAAATTCTCCCCAAAAGCGTTGAGAAGCTAGCGTGACGAACGCCTAGATTGAATAGGTAAACTTCTGCATTAGAGTTGTTTGCCTTTTTTTTGGGTTTCTCACGGAGGCACGGAGTACGCGGAGGGGAGCCGCCCTGATGCCCGAATCATTCAATGCCCTCCATCTATCTCCTCCGTGAGATCTATACCCGGGCGGGAGCAGGCTGGAAGTGGGCTATTCGCTGGCCAGGCTTAGGTCGTCGCTGGCGTTGCGGAGGGATAGCACCTGGTCGGCCACTTTTTGTATATCATTCGCAGTGAATGGCTTGGATAAAAATGCGGTGGCGCCTATATCGAGCAGGTGGAGGATGTCGCGCTCGCAGTCCTGGACAGAAATGATCACGACGGGAAGGACCGGGTACAGCTTCCTGGTGGCGACAAGGGTTTGCTTTCCGTCCATGCCGGGCATGATGAGGTCGAGGAACAGAAGGTCGTAGGGCTGTGCCTGGAGCCGGGCGAGACACTCCCGCCCGTTGCCCGCAGTGTCGCAGAGGTGGCCCCTGGCGCTGAGCACCCGGCAGATGAATTCGCGCATGACTTCCTGGTCGTCCGTGACCAGCACCCGTAACCCGTCGTCCATCGTATCCCTCCTGATCATGTCTCGTGTCGCACTGGCTTGATGCCGACGATGCAGCGATGGCGTCATAGTGCATCGTTCGGGCGACCGTATCCAGAAGAAATGGATAGTAGTCCGATATTTTCATCCGGTATAGTCGAACCGATGATTTACCTCGACCATAACGCGACGACCCCGCTTCTTCCAGAAGTGCGCGAAGCGATGCAACCTTTTATGGGAGAGAGTTTTGCAAATCCATCCAGCCCGTATACAGCGGGCCGCGAGGCCTCCCGGGCGCTGCGGCTGGCCCGGGAGCGGGTAGCGGAATTGGCCGGTTGCCCGCCCGCCCATCTGGTGTTTACCAGCGGGGGGACGGAGGGCAACAACTGGGCCTTTTGGCTTGCTCTCCGGCTCCGTCCGGGGCGCCGCAAGCTGGTCCTCTCCGCCGTCGAGCATCCCTCGGTGGCGGAGCCGGCCGCGCGGTTCGCGGCGCTGGGGTTCGAACGGGTGGAGGTGCCGGTGGGTCTGGGCGGGGAGCTGGACCTTGAAGCCCTGGCTGAGGCGGTGGATGGCGACACCGCGCTGGTTTCGGTGATGGCGGCGAACAACGAGACCGGGGTGGTGTACCCGGTGGCGGCCTGCGCCGAGATCGCCCGCCAGGCAGGTGCGCTTTTCCATGTGGATGCGGCCCAGGCTCTTGGGAAGCTGCCGCTGCGCCTGGCGGATTGCGGCGCGGACTTTCTGACGGCATCGGCGCATAAGATAAATGGCCCCAAGGGGACAGGGGCAATGGCGTTTCGCGCACTCCCCCCTTCGTCGGCGGGCATGCTGGCGGGAGGCGACCAGGAGTATGGCTTGCGGGCGGGTACCGAGAACGTGGCGGGCATAGCGGGCTTTGGCCGGGCGGCTGAGGCCTGGCTGGAGCGGGGGGCGGAGTGGCGGGCCCGGATGCAGGAGGAGCGCGACGCATTCCAGCGTGGGCTGAGCGAGCGGTTTCCTGGGGTGGAGATTGCGGGGGTGTCGCAGCCCAGGCTGCCGAATACGCTGCAGGCGATGTTTCCCGGGCTGGAGGCGGAGGGGCTGCTGGCTTTACTCGACATGGAGGGGATCTGCTGCTCGTCGGGCAGCGCCTGCGCTTCGGGCAGTCCCGAGCCCTCCCGGGTGCTGCGGGCGATGGGATACACGAGGGCGATGGCGGCGTCGGCGCTACGCTTCAGTCTTAGTGGCTTTACCTCGGCTACCGAAATGGGTTATGTGTTGCGGGTTCTAGAAAAACTGATCGGCCAGCTCGGCGGGCTGGCCCCTCCGCGCTAGTGGCATCCAAGGAAGGCGACCCATCCCACGCATGAGCCTGCATATCCATTTCAAACGCTGGATCCTGGTGTGCGTGGTACTCCCTTCCCTAGCCCTTTTCCTGGTGGTGAACGTGGTGCTGTGGATGTACCTGCGCCAGAGCCACCGCAGCGAGTTTGAGAACCTTACCCACCTGGCCACGGCGGGTGTCGAGCGGACCCTCGCCTCGGAGTCGGCCCGGCTACGGGCCCTGGCCGAGCTGCCGGCCACCCAGGATCTTCTTCGCTCGGTCGAGAACAACCAGCGGCAGTTTTCGATTCCCCGGCGGCGGGAGCAGAACGCGCTGATCCATAGCCAGTGGACGACGCTGGCCCGGCACGAGCTGGTAGTCCGCAGCGTGCTCGACAATACGGCGGCGGAAATGCTGCGCTACCTGAGCGAAACGGACGCCCGGATTCAGAGCCTGGTGCTGACCGACGCGGCTGGCGCGGTGGTGGCATCGTCGGGGCGCACGGCGCTCTACGATCATTCGGCGCTGCCCTGGTGGAAGGCCGCGACGGGGCTCCAGACTTCGCAGGTGGTGGGCGAGGGCATTTCTCCCGAGGGTACACTTGGCCTGGCCCTGTCGATCTGGGAGCGCGAGCAGCAATCGGTGCTGCGGGGAGTTTTGCACATCGAGATCAAGCTCGACGAGGCCGATCTCATGGCGGCCATAGCCGACAATCTCGACTACGCCATCGTATTGCGGGCTAACCAGATGTGGTTTCTCGGGGGGAACCAGCACGTCGTGGGGCATGCGGCGGCGGCGGTCGAACAGTTGCCGGCGGCGGTGGAGGCGGATCAGTCGGTTTGGCTGGGCGGCCTTAGGGCGTTTATTCATCCGGTCGAGGCGGGGCTGCACTGGCTTCATCCGGTGCAGGTGGTGACTTTGCGGACCGAAGGCCGCTTTCCCGCCAAGATCTATGGCCCCCTTGGCCTGGGCATCCTGTTGAGTGGACTTTTTTTCGCTGCGCTGCTGATTGGGGCGAGGCGGGCGGGGCAGAACATTGTGCTGACCCCGATCCAGGATGTGATCGATGCGGGTCAGTGGGCCCTGGCGCGGCTCAACCCCCAGGGGAAGCCGGGGAACTCCGGCGTGGCCGGCAACGCCGCCTTGTCCATCACCGACACCCCGGAACCTGACTCGGCCCTCACCGCGCACCTCAACGACTGGCTGAAGCAGTTCCGGCTGCAGGCCCAGGCCGACGAGCTGGCGCAGTCGGCCGAGTTGAAAAAGGACCTGGAACTGGCCCGCGATTTTCAGATGGCCTTTCTGAACCGCCCCTATCCCACGGTGCCCGAGGTCCATATCGAGGGCCGCCTGCGGCTAGGCTTCGCGCACCGCTACGAGCCGGCCCTGGCGCTGGGCGGCGACTTCTTCGATCTGCTCGCGCTGGGACCGGACTGCGCGGGCGTGTTTCTCTCCGATGTCATGGGCCACGGAACCCGCAGCGCGCTGATCACGGCGATGCTGCGTACGCTCATCGGCGACCTCGCCTCGCAGGGGCGCAACGCCCGGCACTTCGTGACCGAGCTGAACCGGCAGTTCATGCAGATGATTCGCCACCTGCCCAATCCGCTCTTCGCCTCGGCCTTCTACTTCGTGGCCGACACGACCTCGCGGGTGGCCACCTACACGACGGCCGGGCATCCCGCGCCCTTCCATGTCCGCCGCAGCATCGGCCGGATCACCCGGCTCGAGCTGTCGGCGCCGCGCGGCGCGGCGTTGGGCCTGGTGGAGAACGAGAGCTTCCCGGGTGGCCACTGCCGGCTGGTGGCGGGCGACCTGTTCATCTTCTTCACCGATGGCCTGTACGAAGCAGCCAATCCGGCGGGCGAGGAGTTTGGCCTCGGGCGCATGGAGAGCGCGATACGCCGAAACCTCTACAAGGGCACCGGGCAGATTCTCGACGCCATCATGGCGGACCTGCGCGAATTCGTGGCCGAGGAACCGGTGGCCGACGACATCTGCCTGGTGGCGGTAGAGGTGGCGACCGACGCTCTGGAAACCCACGCCGGTGTCGTGCGGCGGATAAGCGACTAGCCTCGGTTTGTGGCGTCGTTTCCCTGAGACGCGAAGCCGCTCCCGGAGCGGCCCCTACAGCAAGGGGGTACTGCCGCTCGTAGAAGCGGCCTCCACCGCGAGGCGAATCGGCGAAGACCGGGGCACGATCAGGCCAAGGATTCGGGGATTTGTCCCTTGCGTTCGCTCAGCTCTTTGAGGGTGGTGCCGGCGAAAAGCTGTTCGAGTTTGCCCCGCTGGACCGCCCACTGGTTGTGCAGGGGGCAAGGATTCTTGCCGCCGCACTCCGGCAGGCCCAGAACGCACTCCCTGAACAGTCCGTCGCCGTCGATGCTGCGGAGTACTTCGAGCAGGGTGATTTCGGCGGGATCGCGGGCGAGCGCCACCCCGCCCTGGGGGCCTCGGGACGACTCCAGCAGTCCGCTCTGGGTGAGGCCCTGGAGGATCTTGGTGAGGAAGTAGAAGGAGAGGTCGAGCTTCTCGGCGATGACCCGTATGGAGGCGTAGTTGCGCTCCACGTGGCCGTTGGAGGCCAGGTGCACTACGGCGCGGATGGCGTATTTGCAGCTTGCGGAGAGCATAGTGGTTCGGAGCGCGCCGGGTCGGTGCCCGGAGTTGGGAACGGTCGGAACGTTCCCGCATGATCCACCATACTGGCCCCATAGTCAACGGCGCGGCGCAGGGAACCCGCATTCTGCTTGCGTTTTCCGGGCCCGCGCCACTACATTGGTCCGCCTGTTTTAAAATCGCAGCGATTCTCAACGCACGCAAAGGTGAACCTATGGCCCAGGATAACAAGGACAGCAACGAAACGCCCGAGCATCTGCCTCCGGCTGGCGCCTCGGCCGAGGAGAGCCTTCGCAACCTGCACTCGGACCACGACGAGGAGCTGCTGGGCAAGCTGCAGGAGTATGCCCGCCCGCTCATTCTCGGGGTGACGCTGGCCCTGCTCGTCTTCTTTGGCATCCAGTATATGCGCTGGCAGAGGGCGGATGCCGCCCGCAGCGCGGCGGAGATGTACGCCCAGGCGCAGTCGGCAGAGACGTTTGAGCAGGTCGCCCGCGAGTTCCCCAAGACTTCGGAGGCACCCCGCGCGCTGCTCCGCGCCGCCGCCCTCCACTTCCGCGACGGCCAGTTCGAGCGCGCCGAGCAGGTCTACCGCGGTTTCATCGCCCAGTATCCCGAGCACATCATGCGGCCTTCGGCCGAGGTGGGCATCGCCTTCTGCCTTGAGGCGTCCAACCGCTGGAGCGAGGGCGAGGAGGAATTTGCCCGGTTCGTTGCCGCCCACCCCGCCCACTTCCAGGTTCCGCTGGCCCGCTTTGGCCGGGCCCGCTGCCTAGCCCAGCTCGGCCGCTTCGACGAGGCCCGGGCCGTCCACGAGGACTTCATCGCCGCCGAGCCCGAGAGCGTATGGCGCGAGGAGGCCGAGGTCGCCCTCCAGCTTCTGAAGCTGCAGGAGAAATCGCCGCTGGACCTCAGCGCCGCCGCTGCCCCGGCGCGCCCCGCGCAGGGGATCCCCCCGTTTCTCCAGACCCCCTGGCAGGACGCCCCGCCCACCATGCCCCCGCAGGAACCCGCCCCCGAGACCCCGGCTCCCATCGAAGAAGACGCGGCCGAGACAGAGACGGCGCCTGAGCAGGCCGCTGAGCCTGCCGAGGAAGCCGAGCTCGGCCAGCAGCCCTGATGCGAATCGCTTAAGTGTAACCGAGTAGGTATGGCGGTTACGTGGATCGACAACTATCGGGACAACTATCGCGACGAAGATTTATCTCCTCTTCGTCCCGATCATGACCTTCGGTGGTCTCCGCTACGCTCCGGCAGTCCCTATCTTAGTCAATTCCTTCTCCGCGGCGCACCGAACGCCCCCCCCGTCCTTCGAGCTTGCTCGGAGGGCACGATGATTTTGACGGCGGCCTAGCTCTAAAAAAAAAGGGCGGGGGCGGCTGTAGATGCCTTCCGCGAAACACGGTGACCGCCCCCGCCCATACGATTTTTTTGGGCGCGCTCAGTCGTCCGAATCATTCCGCTCCCCCGGGCAAGCCGGAGGACCGGATAAGGCGCCCTCCGCCTACAACGATACTAAAAAAGGCGCCCGGGCAATCCCGGGCGCCTTCTTCGTTCCCCTCTGCCGCGAGGATCAGGCGGGCTGAGGCGGTGGCGTGTAAGTCGCGTTGCCAAAGGCCAGCATGGGATAGAACACGATGGGCAGCAGGATGAGCCCGACCACGTAGCCGGCACCTTTGCCGAAGGCGTTGGCCAGCGCAGCGAGGACCAGGATGGCAAACACGAGGTTCGCGATGGGGATCAGCAGGAGCACTATCCACCACACCGGCTTTCCCGCCACCTGCAAAAGAACTATGACGTTGTAGATGGGAATGATGCTGGCCCAGCCCGGCTTGCCCGCCTTGGAAAAGATCTTCCACATCGAGGCGATCATCAGAACGATGAGCGCGAATTAGACAAGCATAATACCCATTCCGATTGCACCGGCACCCGACGTCTGTTCGTATTCCATAGCGATCTCCTTGTACGCGGTTCAGCGGATCCAACATGGATCCGCCCCCGCACGCATCTTAGCGGCATTTCTACCGCAGTCAATCGCCGCCCCGGTCACCCCCGGTCGGCGAGGTCGTACTCGGCGATGACGTAGGGGCTGGCGGGGTTGTGGGCGGACAGGGGGCAGGGGTCGTCTATTTTTCCGCAGGGGCGGGTGGCCGGGCCGGGCTGGTCCCGGAATACGTCGCCCAATTCGCGCCGGTAGCCTTCGGCCACTTCGTCCAGCTCTGCGGCCACCTCGGGATGTTCGGCGACAACGTTCCGGTTCTCGCCGGGGTCCTCCTCGAGATCGAAGAGCGCGTCGAAGACCTCGTAGGGTTTCCCCCAGTCGGCCGGTGTCTGGCAGTAGTGCCGCTTCCAGCGTCCCTTGCGGACAGCGGCGAGGCGGCCATAGGCGTAGTAGGCCAGGCTGTCGCGCTGGCTGCGGGCGGTTCCGGTGAAGAGGCCGGAAAGGTCGATGCCATCGATAGGCCGCTCGCGCTGCGGCTCGGCTCCGGCGAAACTCGCGAGGGTGGGCAGCAGGTCGATGGAGGCTGAAATTTCGTCGCATACCGCGCCCCGGGGAATCCGTCCCGGCCAGCGGGCAATCAGGGGCAGGCGGAATCCGCCCTCCCAGGTGGAAAACTTCGTGCCCCGGAAGGGGGCGTTGCTGCCGCCCTCGCCCCGGGCGCGCGATCCGTTGTCGGAGGTGAAGAGGACCAGGGTGTCGTCGGCGATGCCAAGCCGGTTCAGCTCGTGGTCGAGCCGCGCCCAGGCCCAGTCGATGCAGGCCACCGCCGCCCCGTAGCGTCCGTTCCGGGAGGCGCGCAGGAACGGCTCCGGAACATAGAGCGGGATATGGACGTACATGTGGGCCAGGTAGAGAAAGAAGGGACGCTGCTCGGCGGTGCTCCGCCGCATGAACCGGATGGATTCCTCCACGTAGCGGGCGGTGAGCCCGGACTGGTCGGGCTGCTCCTCGATTACCTCGTCGTCGAGCAGCAGCGGCAGCGGGGCCTTGTCGGCGGGGTCGCCCGCCTGCCGTCCCATGTCGTTGCTGAAGGGCAGCCCGTAGTAGTGGTCGAAGCCGAAGCGCCTGGGAAGAAAGTCCGGCTGGTCTCCGAGGTGCCACTTGCCCACCAGCGCAGTGGCGTAGCCTGCCCGGCCAAGCAGCGCGGCGATGGTTTCCTCTCCGGGATTCAGGCCTTCGGGGTCGGCGGGGAAAAGCACCCGGTTCATGCCGATGCGGGGCGGGTAGCAGCCGGTGAGCATCGCGGCACGCGAGGGGGTGCAGATCGAGGATGCCATGTAGAACCCGGTGAAGCGCGTGCCCTCGGCGGCGAGGCGGTCGAGCGCCGGGGTCAGGTTCAGCGCCGAACCGTAGCACCCAAGATCGCCGAACCCGAGGTCGTCGCAGTTGATGAGAATGATGTTGGGCCTGCCGGGCATGTAGGTCGCCAGCTTAGTTGCGCGACGGGACGTCGGCCTCGGGATCGTCCAGCTCGCCGATCTCATCCATTTCTTTGAGATAGTCGAATACCTTGTGGGCCTCTTCTTCGTCCACGATGCTGATCGCGAAGCCGACGTGGACGATCACGTAGTCGCCGACCTGGGCTTCGGGCACGTAGCCCAGATTGACCTCCTTGAGGATACCGCCAAAGTTCACACGCCCGCTGCGCATGAGACCCTCGCCGCTGGTGATTTCAGTGAGCTGTCCGGGTATGGCAAGGCACATGGTTCGGTCCGGGGTGGAAGATGAACCCCCAGTATGGCCGCTGCGGGCACGGGAGAGAAGCCGCAAATAAGAAAAAAGGGCAGCGTTCCTCGTGGCCGTTTTGGATCTAGGCACGCCCCCTGGCCCAGGCAGTAGCGGTCGTATACGCAGATGATTCGTCCTTAAATTTATATCGTAAAATATTCAACCAAAACAAATTGAGAAAACATGCACAACGGGACGGTCTGACCCCTTTTGTGTCCTGTTTTGAGGTAGTGTGGGAGTCGGGTAGACGGGGCATGGGTTTGTAGGGGCGCCGTTAGGCGCTATCTTTCGCCCTCTCTTAGGCTTCGCGATCGCGTTGCGAACGATGCCGTAGTGTATTGGAGCGTGGAGCGGTAAACGGGTGGACTGCAAGGCTACTCGTGAACGAATCCGGCGGCGGCCTGGCCGGCGGCGATGCCGCCGTCGCCGGGGGGGAGTCGCTGGGGCCAGTAGGGGGTGAACCTTTCCTCCCGGAGCCGGACAATGCTGCGTTCGGCGAGGTAGCGGTTGAGGAAGCAGCCGCCGGTCAGCACGACCCGGGGAAGGGCTACGCGCTGCGCGACCAGGACCATGCCCTCGACCAGCCCGTTATGGAAGCGGGCTGCGATCCGTGCCCCGGACTCGCCGCCGGCCTCGTCGCGCAAGAGCGCCTCGATCAGCGGTCCCCAGTCGAGGATGGCCGGGCCAATGGAGGAGCTGGGTTCGATCAGCGGCAGCGGATAGGCCTCTTCTGCTGGCCCCCGCTCGAGGGCGAATTCCAGGGCCATGGCCGATTCTCCCTCGAAGCGGGTCTGCTGGCTAAGCCCGGCTAGCGCTGCGGCGGCATCGAACAGGCGGCCCGCGCTGGAGGTGAGCGGTGCGTTGAGTCCGCGCTCCAGCATGCGGCGCAGCACGGTCCGCTCGGCAGGCGTGAAGGCGCGCACCGGCGCGAGCGCTTCGTCGTCCAGTGCCTCCGGGCCACGCAGGGCGTAGAGCAGGCCGAGGGCGCAGCGCCGGGGCTCCCGGACCGCCATCTCGCCCCCAGGTAGTCGAAAGGTCCGCAGGTGGGCGGCGCGCACGAACCCGCGCCGGGTGGCCCTGAGGAATTCGCCACCCCAGATGGTTCCGTCGTCGCCGTAGCCGGTTCCGTCCCATGAAACGCCAAGCACTTCGCCGTCGAGTTCGCTCTCCAGCATGCAGGCGGCGACGTGGGCGTGGTGGTGCTGTACGGCGATGCAGGGAAGTCCGCGCTCGCCAGCCCAGCGGGTCGAGTAGTAGTCGGGGTGCCGGTCGGTGACGATGACCTCGGGCCGGATGCCGAAAAGCTGCTGGAGGTCTTTCACGCTGGTCTCGAAATGGTGCCGCGCGGCGGCGGTGTCGAGGTCGCCGATGTGGGGGCTGACGATGAGCCGGGCTCCCTCGGCAAGCGCGACGGTGTTCTTGAGGTGTCCGCCGACGGCGAGCAGGGGGGTGGGCACGGGCGGGA
>CBFGVE010000043.1:0-11433 GCA_965651915.1 uncultured bacterium | reverse complement strand
CAGGTGCTGGGCTGGCAGTTCAACCGCATCCAGTTCACCCCCGACCTCATGCCCGCCGACATCATCGGCATGGAGCTGCTCCAGCAGGACGAGCGCGGAGGACGCACCATGCGCTTCATGAAAGGCCCCGTCTTCACCAACCTGCTGCTCGCCGACGAAATCAATCGAACCCCGCCGAAAACCCAGGCCGCGCTGCTCGAGGCCATGCAGGAGTACCACGTCACCAGCATGGGCAAGACCTACCCGCTCGAACGCCCCTTCCTTGTCGTCGCCACCCAGAACCCCATCGAGCAGGAGGGCACCTATCCCCTCCCCGAGGCCCAGCTCGACCGCTTCATGTTCAGCCTGTGGATGGACTATCCCACCCAGCAGGACGAGATCGACATCGTGCTCGCCACCACCGCGCCGCGCAGCCACGACCTCGACGTGATCATCACCCAGGACCGCATTGCCGCCCTGCAGGATCTGGTGCGCCGCATGCCGGTCAGCCGCCATGTCGCCTCCTACGCCGTCACCATCGCCCGCGCCACCCGCCCCGATTCCGACGGCGGCTCCGAAACCGCCCGCCGCTACATCGAGTGGGGCGCCGGAACCCGCGCCGCGCAGTACATGATCCTCGGCGCCAAGGCCCTCGCCGCCCTCGAAGGCCAGCCCACTCCCTCCTGCGCCCACGTCCGCCAGGTCGCCCAGCCGGTGCTGCGCCACCGCGTGCTGCCGAACTATCTCGCCAGCGGCGAGAACCTCAACTCGGCCAAGCTCATCGCCACCCTCCTCAAAAACATTCCCGCGCCCAAGGACTGATGAAAACGCCCCCGGCGCGACGACCCCAGCCCCCGCCCATCCCTCCACCCCGGGGAGCGCTCCACCGCTACCTCCGGGCCGAGGATACCCGCGCCCTGCGCGACCTCGAATTCCATCCGCGCCGCCTTACCCACGGCATGTTCGCCGGGCGCCACGCCTCACCCCAGCGCGGGCAAAGCTCCGAGTTCAGCGACTACCGCGAGTTCACCCCCGGCGACGATCTGAAGCATCTCGACTGGAAAGTGCTCGGACGCTCCGACCGCCTCTACATCAAAACCTTCGAGCACCAGGCGCAGATGAATGTGCACCTGCTGGTCGATGCCTCGGCCAGCATGGCCTACGGCCGCAGCCCGATCCCGGCCACCCGCCGGCCCGGTGCCTCCACGCCCCCGCCCGACGGCGGCAAGTACGATTTCACCTGCCGCATCGCCGCCGCCATCGCCTTCCTCGTCGTCCGCCAGCAGGACCGCGCCGGCATCGGCTTCGCCCGCAGCGGACTCCTGCACCACCTCCCCGCGCGCGGCACCATGCCCCACCTCTTCGAAATGGTTGCGCGCATGGAAAAAACCGAGCCGATGGGCGTCTCGAATCTCGCCGAATCCTTCACCGAACTCGTCCGCCGCCTGCGGCGGCGCTCGGTGCTGATCGTTCTCTCCGATTTCATGGACGACGGCGATGAACTGCTCCGCGCCCTCCGCATGGCGAGCCACCGCGGACACACCATCGCCCTCTTCCATGTGCTGCATCCGCATGAGCTGCAGCTCCCCGATTTCGGCGAAACCTTGCTCACCGATAGCGAGGATCCGCGCCAACGTCTGCGCTTCCACGCCCCCGATGTACGCGAGGCCTACCAGGCGAATCTCGAAGCCTTCCTGCGCCGCTGGCACGAGGGCTGCCTCGCCCTCGGCATCGACCACCAGCTCGCCCCCTGCGACCGGACCGTGCCCGACCTGCTGCGCGAATTCCTCACCTCCCACTCGCGGAGCCGCTAGTGTACGGCGCTCCGCTCGCTCTTCTCAGCTTCGCCGCGCCCGCGCTGCTCGCCGGTGCGCTGATGATCGCGCTCCCGCTCATCGCGCACTGGATGCACCGCCGCATCCGCACCCGCACCATCTTCCCCTCCCTCCGCCTGCTGCGCGATGCCGCCGCCACCCGCGAGCAGTTCGGCACCTGGCGACGCTGGCTACTCTTTCTTCTGCGGGCCGCCGCCATCGCCCTCATCGCCGCCGCATTCGCGCTGCCGCTCTGGGACCGCGCTCCCGCCGCCGATGAAGCCAGCGGGAATCAATCCGCCACCCTCGTCCTGCTCGACCTCAGCGCTTCGATGGGACTGCAAATCGATGGCGTCCCCGTCTTCCACCACGCCGCCGCGGCCGCCGACGACCTCATCGCCGCCGCCACCCGCCGGGGCGACCGCGTACAGATCGTAGGCGTCGGCAGCACGCCGCGCACCCTGCTGCCATCCGCCACCCTCAATGGTGCCGCCCTCCGCAGCGCCCTGCGCGAGGCCTCGCCCGGACCCACCCGCGCCGACTGGCCGGGAGCGCTCGCCCTCGCCACCCGCCTGCTGGCCGACGAGCCGGGGGAGCGCCATCTCGCCATCATCTCCGACTTCCAGGAAGCCAACTGGCGCGAGGTCGTGGAACGAGGCGCCGCCCTGCCCCTCGCCCGCACTGGGCTAAGCCTTATCGCAACCCCCGAACACGGCAGCGCCAATCTCGCGCTGCACCAGCCCACGCTCCGGCCCGCTCAGCCAGCGCCCGGACAACCCGCCCTGCTCTCCGTCCGCGCCGCGAACCACAGCGACCAGCCCCAGACCGTCGAGGTCGCCCTGCGCATCGGCGAGCTGCCCATCGGCCAATTGAGCGCTAGCCTCGCCCCCCGCGAGGAGCGCGAACTTGTCTTCGAGTACGCGTTCGACGCCATCGGCCTCGCCTACGCCACCTTTGAAATTGCCGACGACCCCTTCACCACCGACAACCGCTCACACCTCGTCTGCCGCCCCGCCCAGCGGCCACCACTCGCCATCGTCAGCGACCGCGACCCCAACCAGCCCGGCAGCGCCATCTACTACCTGCTGCGCGCCCTCTCCCCCCGAGGCGATGAACGCGACGTGTTCGAAACCCGGACGCTGCGGCCCGAGGAGGTCTCCGACCACACCCTGCGCGGCCTCCGCGCAGTGTGGCTCGCCGATGCACCCCAGTTCGACGAAGCCGCGCTTAGCGCCCTGCGCGCCCACGCCGACCGCGCCGGACTCGCCATCCTGCTCTCCACCCCCGAGGCCTACCAGGGTCTGCGTCCGCTCGATCAGCAGGAGCCCGACGGCTGGCTTCCGTTCCGGGCCGACATCCCCCAGACCGCGCCCGAGCAAAGCACCTTCCGCCTGCGCGAAGACCGCGACGCCGCCGAGCTGCTCGCCGCGTTTGGCCCCGCCGCCCGCGACGCGCTCTCCCGCGTCGCCCTCCAGCGGCGGCTCGCCTCGAGCGCCACCCACCCCGAGGCCCGCTTCGCCCTGCGCTACCGCGACGGCGAACCCGCGCTCGCCTGGCGCGACACGGCCGGTGGCCGCATCGTCATGGCCACCTTCGACCCCTCCCGCGACACCGGCGCCCTCGGAGTATCCGCTATCTGGGTCGCCCTCTGCCATGCCCTGATGGAGTCCATGCCGCAAAATGATCTCCCCGCGGGCGCGGCCACCGCTGGACAGCACCTCGTCGTCACCAGCCCCCACGCCCAGCCCGGCGGCGCCGAACCCATCCTGCGCTCCCCCACCGGCGAACGCCTCCTCGCCGCCACCTTCCTGCTCGAACACCGCACGCTTACCGCGAGCCTTCCCTCCGCCGACCACATCGGCATCTATCCCCTCTACCAGGGCAGCCAGCTCCTCGGCGCCGAGGCCGCCAATCTCGATCCGCGCGAGAGCGACCTGCGGCGAGGCAATCTGGAGGCCATCGAACAGGCCCTGCGCGGCGAAGGCAGCGCCCTCGTCGGCAGCCTCCCCACCTCCGCCGCCGCAGGCGTGCTGCGCGACCACGCCTTCCCCCTCTGGGGCTGGGCGCTGCTGGGCGTGCTCGCCTTGCTCGCGCTCGAATCGGTCCTCCTCGCCCGGTGGAGGAGCTGATGGACTGGACCTGGCAGCCCTTCTTCGCTCCCGAGGCCATCGCGCTCGCGACTGCCGCAGGACTTGTCGCCGCCGGCGCCGCCTATGCGCTCACCCGCCAGCGCAACCCCACCGCCGCGCTCACCCTCTTCCTCTTCCGCGCCGCCGCGCTGGGCCTCCTCGCCGTCTGCCTCGGCGGACCCTCCCGCATGCCGCCACCGCTCACCGAGCCCGCCCGGCCCACGCTCGACCTCTGGCTCGATACGTCGGCATCGATGCAGGTCGAGGACATGGATGGCCTTTCCCGCATCCGCTTCGCCGCCGAACGATGGCTCACCCCCGACTCGCTCGCACGCCTAGGCAGCGATGTGCAGGTGCGCGCCTTCTCCTTTGACGAAAACACCCAGCCGCTTGCTCTCGACTCCGGCAGCCTCGGACTGCTCGCCGCCGAGGGAAGCGCCACCCGCATCGTACGCAACCTCACCCGCCGCCTCGGCGAGCTGCCGCAGGACCACCGCGCCGCGCGGGCCGTGCTGCTCCTGAGCGATGGCATCGACTCCGATGGCATACACCCCGCGCCGCTCATCGCCGCCGCACGGGCCCGCGGCATCCCCATCCACACCGTGCCCCTCGGCGGACCCCGCCTCGAACAGGATCTCTCCGTACTCGCCCGACCGCTGCAGGACCTGCTCATCGCCGGAGAAAGCGGCTCCATCCAGATCCAGATCTTCCAGACCAACGTGGGCCGCCGACGCGTCGCCCTGCACATCGACGACGGACACGAGCCGCAGGTCCGCGAGCTGGAGTTCCAGGGCGAGCCCTATCTCACCCTCGATCTTCCCGTCCGCCACGAGGCCCCCGGCACCTACGCATATGCCCTCCGCGTCGAGCCACTCCCGCGCGAGGTCGAGCTGCGCAACAACCACCAGACGCTGTACCTCGAAGTGAGCCCCCGGCGCTTCCGCGTACTCATGGCCGAAGGCGAGGCGGGCTGGGACACCAAGTATCTCGCCCAATCCCTGCGCAGCGATCCCCGCATCGAGCTGCTCCAGGTCTCCCAGCTCTCGGCCACCCGCCGCGAAACCCTCGCCACGCGCATTCCCGCCGACGAGGCAACCTTCCCCGACACCCTCGAACAGCTCGCGCGCTTCGACGCCGTCATCCTTGGCCGCGCCCCCCACCGCGTCGCCGGGGAAAACTGGCTCGGCCTCCTGCGCCCCTTTGTCGAGGACAACGGCGGCGGACTGCTCTGGCTCCGCGGTCCGCCCGAAGCCCTTGGACTTCCACCCGCCGTGCTACCCGCGATGGCCGCGCTCTCGCCCCTGCTCGACCCCGCCAACGCCCCGTCCGGACTCCGGCTACGCCCCACGCCTTCGGGCCGTATGCACCCCGCCTTCGCCTGGGGACTGCTCGGCACGCCCGACGACGTCATCACCCGCCTGCCCCCCTTGCAGCGCGCCTACGTCGGCCGCCCCCGGGCCGCAGCCGAGGTGCTCGCCGGATTCTCCGATGGCCCCGCCGACGCCCCCGCACTCCTCTCCATGCCCGTGGGCAGCGGTCGGGTCATGCTCTTCGCCGGCGAGGGCCTCTGGTCCTGGCGGCTCCTCCCGCCCGAGCTGGAGAACTTCGATGGCGTCTACGACCTGTTCTGGTCGGCCATCCTCCGCCAGCTCGCCACCTCCGGCGAACTCCTGCCCGGCCAGGACATCGGCCTTCAGCTCTCCGAGGTCAACCTGCGCAAGGGCAGCCCCCTCGCCATCGCCGCCTCGCGCCGCCTCGGCTCCCCCGCCGGGGAACTCCGCTGCCTGGTTATCCATCCCAGTGGCCGACGCGAGCAGGTCGCCCTCCGCCCGACGACCCGCAGCGGCATCCGCTTCGAGGCCGACTTCACCCCCACCGAGGAAGGCAGCTACACCATCGAGCTGGAGGCGGCCGGCGCACAGCCCCCGCTCGTCGAACGCCGCTTCAACGTCTTTGACCTCGACGCCGAACGCCTCCAGACCTCGGCCCGTCCGGAGTGGCTCCGCCTGCTCGCCCGCGAAACCGGCGGCGAGCTGCTGGACCCGCGCCACCCCGAGCGCCTGCCCGCCCTGCTCGCGCTCCACCAGGCCGCGCTCGACGTACCCATCGAACCCGAGTTGATCTGGAACCGCGCCCAGCTTATGCTGCTGATCGCCGGGCTCCTCGGACTCGAATGGATCATCCGCAAAGCAAAGGGATGGATGTGACCGCCCCAAACCACGACCTGCTGGCCTGCCTCGAACAGGATCACCAGCGCGCCTGCCGCCTGGAAGCCAACGCCCGCTACGCACTGGGCCTCGGCGTCGCCGCCGCGCTGCTCGCCCTGCTCTTCGCCGCCGACGCCCTGTTCAGACTGTCGGCCATGCTCCGCATGCTGCTCGGCCTGGGCTGGGTCGCCCTACTGCTCGCCAACGCGCTGCATCGCCGGAACATCCTGCGCACCCCCTTCGACCCCGAGCGCAGCGCCCTGCGGCTGGAACGGCGCGGCCACCTTGAAAGCGACGAGGTTGTCAACGCACTGCACCTCGCCCGCTCCGCCCCTCCCGGCACCAGCGAAGCCCTGCGCAGCGAAAGCGTCAGCCGCGGGGCCACCGCCGCCCACGAGATCGCGGACCACATCCCCCCGAGCCCCGAGCGGCAACTCCGCTTCCGCCGAATCGCCCGCTGGACCGTCGGTGCCGTGGTCCTCCTGGCCATCCTCCAACCCCGGCTGGTGCGCGACGTGGGCCTGCGCTACGCCCAGCCCTGGGCCGACCACCCGCCGTGGTCGCGCCTGGTCTTCACCCCGCAGCAGCAGCCCGACCCCACCCCCATCGGCCACGCCGCAACCCTGCGCATCGCCATCGCGGGGCCCAAGCTACCCGACCGCGCCGCGCTGGTCTTCCCCGAAAGCGACCCCCCCACCCCCGGACCCCGCGCCCACACACCCGCCGACAACCGTGAAGGCAGCATCGTCTTCGCCCTCCGGCTGCCCCACGTCGATGCCGAGCGCGCCTACTTCATCGACACCCCCCTCGGCCGCAGCCGCCGCTACACCCTCCGCGCGTCCACCCGCCCCGTCCTGCAAGGCGCGCACTTCCGGGTCGAGCCCCCGAGCTACACCGGATGGCCCATCCGCCAGGAGCGCGTCACCAGCACTACGCTGAACGCCCTTCGCGGAAGCCGCGTCACCTTGCTCCTCGATGCGAATGTACCACTGGGCACCTCGACCCTGCGCTGGGATACCCCCAACCTCCATCCCGCCGGCGAACGCGCGCAATTGCTCCCGCTACCCGGCCAGCCGCAGCGCGCCGCCGCGAGCTGGACCGCCGAGGCCTCCGACAGCTTCCAGGTCTTTCTCGCCGGAGCCGATGGCGAGGTATCCGAGGTGCCCTTCTCCGCCCGCTTCGTCGCCGACCCGGACCGCCCTCCCGAGGTCGCCATCGAATCGCCCGACCTCGAGATCATCGCGCCCGAGGGCTGGACGGTGGATATCGCCATCGCCGCCAGCGACGACGTACGCGTTGAGCGTCTCGAACTCAGCACCTCCACCGCCGACTTCTTCCACGCCCGCGAACTGCTGCTTCCCGCCACCCGCGCCAATCCCGGCCTCGCCTACCACACCCATCCGCTCGACCTCGACGCGCTCGGCGCGGTGGCCGGAACCCGCGTCCGCTACTTCGCCACCGCCTACGACAATCACCCCTCCCCTCCGCAGTCCGCCGACAGCGCCATCGGCGTGATCCACGTCATCTCCCGCGAGGCCTACGACGAACACATGCGCCAGCGCTACCGCATGGAGGACTGGGTCGCCGAAGTCAGCGACATCCTCACCACCCTCCACCGCCTCCGCGACGCCAAGGAAGACGCGCTCAAGCGGCTGAACGAACTGCTCGAACAGGCCACCGCCGAACCTGAGCGCGACTTCTCCGCGGAGATCAAGGCGACCCAGGCCCAGCTCCAGCGCTTCCAGCAGGACCTCGAAAGCTTTGCCGGTGCGCTCAGCGAACGCGCCGACCTCGAACAGCTCTACGACTGGGAAGCCCCCTACAAGGACTGGCTGAAGGAAACCGCCCAGCAGATCCAGGCCCAGAACGAAGCCGCCAACGCGGTACGCCAGGCCCTCACCCCCGAACAGCTCCCGCCGTCCGGCGCACTCGCCGAGGCGGTGCGGGCCTTCGCCGAACTCACCGAGCCCTTCGGCAGCCTGCCTGCCGACCCCGCCGACCTCGAGGCCCAGTGGCAGGAAATGGCCGAGGCGATGCAGGCGCTCGAGGCCCTCCAGCAACTCGCCGCCGTCACCAAGGCCCAGCGCGCGCTATCCGACCGCATGGAGGCCGCCAGTCAGCGGCCCGACGACGACCCTGTGCTTCCCGACCTGCTCGAGCGCCTCGCCACGGAACAGTACGCGCTGCGCGAAGACCTCGTCGCGATTCAGCAGGCGCTGTGGGAAGCCGCCGAGCCGCTCGCAGAAAGCCAGCCCGACCTCGCCCGCCAGCTTGAGAATCTCGCCCTCGACATCCGGGACTTCGGCATCCCCGACGATCAGCGGCAGGCCACCGACGAAGCCCGCCAGCGCCGCAGCGAGCCGGCGGCGAAGCACGCCCGCGTGGCGGCGGAAAAGCTCGAGGAACTGCTCGACCGCTGCGAGGGCGCCTGCGCCGGCGCAGGCGAATGTCTCTCCGGCATGCTCGGCCTGGTCCCCGGCAGCATGCACCCCTCCATCGAGGCGGCGCTGCGGGCCGCCCTCACCGCCCAGCCCGGCTACTCCCCGGGCTGGCGCGGTACGCAGGGGCGGGGCAGCGGCGGCTTCATGTCTACGGTCGGGATGATCGGCCCGCAATACCCCAGCCGGGGACAGAGCCTCTCCATGCGGGGCGCCCAGCGGCAGGGACTCGGCGGCAGCAGCGGACGCGGAGGCGAGGCCGATGGCGGCGAGGCCGAAGCCGTGAATCCCGAAATCAGCACAGAAAGCTTTCCAAACGCCCCCGAGATTCGTACCCTTCCGCTTAGATTCCGCCGCCATGCCGCCGCCTACTTCGAGCGGCTGGGACGGGACGACCAGCCCGCCACCGAATCGGAGGACGCCAGCCCATGAAAATCCATCTCGCCGCCCTGCTGCTCCTGGCGCTGCCCGCTTCCGCCCTGCTCGCCGCCGAGCCCATCGACCACGTAGCCCCCATCCAGTGCGCCAATCTGGTCTACGGCACCAACCAGACCTCCAAGTGCTTCAGCAACGGCTTCCTCCGCGACATCGGCAAGCACGCCCACATCGCGGCCCAGGCCGAATTCAGCGAGGTCCATCTCGACAGCGCTGAACTCTTCCGCTTCCCCTTTGCGGTCATGAGCGGCGAAGGCTCCTTCACCTTCAGCGCTGCGCAGCGCGCGAACCTCCGCCGCTACCTGCTCAACGGCGGCTTCCTCGTAGCGTCGGCCGGCTGCAGCTCGCGCGCCTGGGCGCTCAGCTTCACCCGCGAGTTCAAGGCCGTCTTCCCCGACCACGAACTGGTCAAGCTCACCCCCGACCACCCGATCTTCCACACCATCACCGACGTGGAAACCTCGGCCTACCGCAGCGGTGCCGCCCGCTTCCCCGACCTGTTCGGACTGGAGATCGACGGGCGCATCAGCCTCATCTACTCGCCCGACGGCCTCAACGACACCGCCAACATGAAAGACACCTCGTGCTGCTGCTGCGGCGGCAACGAGATCAAGGCCGCCGGCTGGATCAACATGAACCTCCTCGCCTTCGCCCTCACCCATTAGGGTCCCGTCTCGCAAACAGGCCTCTCGTCAAGACAAGCTGATTTGGGGAGACAGGACACTAGTTCCAACCCTCGGACAATAGCCCGCAAAAATTATCCAAGCCTCGAAACCGCCTACCCACGGAGCCCCCATGATCGCGCGCACCCTTCTCGGCCTTGTCCTCGTCTTCACGCTCATCGGTCTGCGGGTGGATGGGGAAGAAAGCGCAGCCAAAAAAGTGGCGATTTCCGGTCCGCTCGGGGCGAGAACCAACCCCGTCCGCTGCGACATGCCCAGCGGGGAGCGGGCCTATCTCGCCCGGCTCCGCGACGGCAACGGAAACCCGGTAAGGTTCCAGCGCCTCGGCAGCTTCGGCGCTGGCCCCTACGGCAATGTGCTGGATGGCTACGAGGTAGTCGCCGGGACCAACACCGTGAGGGTATTCATGGACATGTACCACCCGGGCCACGTCGAGACCAACGCCATCCCCGGCTTCACCCTCGTGAAACCATAGCGGTCCGAACGATCAGCCGAGAACTCGTTCGATCCCCTCGTAATCCGTTCTCGCGTGCCAAGCCGACTTGTCCCGGCGTAGCGAAGCGAAGACGGAAGCAAGGCGGAGCACGAAGGCTGATCGCCGCTCTCGTTCACCGACCGGACCCAAACGCTGTAAGAACCCAGCCCCATATCCTTGCGCCCATAAACAGCACGGCGACGGCAGCCAGGCCCGACATGACCCCTTTCGTTGCCCGCGTCAGCTCGGGCAAAAGCGAGAGCACAGCCCACATCACCCCAAAGCTCGCTGCCACAGCGAGCAGCCTGCACAACGCAGCCCGGGCCACCCTCTTCTCTTTTCCAGCGAATTGAGGCAACTTAATACCTACTTCCCGAGTGCAGAATACCAACCACAGCAGCAACGACTTCCTTGTGCTTTGCTTGGGTCAGCCTTCCGGCAACGCGCTGCATGATCGCAGCATTGGCTGACAGATCGGAGAAGGGGAATCTAACCAGGACGACGTCGCCTACTGAAGGTGCGTTCATGCCGCGTCCTCCTCTGGTCTTTCCCAGTCCCGCGCTAAAACCTTCTCGCTCAGCAGGGCCGTTTCGGGGAGATCCGGCTCGTCGAGCAATGTGACAATGGCGCGGCACGGATGCGCTACGCGGAGGGGCTCGTTTAGATGCACCTCTCCGTTAATCTCTATTGTGGCCTCGATTGATATCGGCATATTGTCACCTCCCTGAAGGAAATACTCAATTCGGGATGAGTCAGCAACTGTTCATCCGAACATCCCTTCTCATGCCCCACCCTCTCCCTCACTTTCTACGCGCTTTTTGCGCCGCCCACCCCTATTCTTTCTTCCACATGCCGGACAATCCTCCCTACAAGCACGTTCGCCTCACCCTCTGGGGCCTGGTCGAATCCGCAGGTTTCGTAGCCTGCGCCGCCACCCTGATGGGCTTTCTCGGTGGGCTCTCCTGGTTTCTGGACCTGTTCTCCCACTTCCGCGTCCAGTACCTCCTCGGTCTCACCTGCACCGCCTCGCTCCTGTGCCTGAGGCGGCGATGGCGCAGCGCAGGCCTCCACGTCGCCTTTCTCCTGGCCAACGCGGCGGTGATCGCCCCGCTCTACTTCGGCAGGCCCGACCCGCCGCTCTCCTCACCCACAGGCCGGGCGATGCTCATCAACGTCAACACCCGGCTGGGGAATCCTGAACAGGTGCTGGCCGCGATCCGGGAGGCCCAGCCCGACCTGCTCGCGCTCCAGGAGGTTAGCGACCGCTGGCTCG
>CBFGVE010000042.1:0-11449 GCA_965651915.1 uncultured bacterium | reverse complement strand
AGCGCACGATGGAGGTCGCCCGCGCGACCTCCTCGCCAATGCGGTCGAGCAGGCCATGTCTGCGAAGCGCCTGAAGGGCGCCGGGATGTATGCCGGAAAGAACCAACGTGGTGCCGTCGCGTTGCGATTTCTCGTAGACGTCTTCCAGCGCCCGGAGCGCAGTCGCATCCAGCATGGGCACATGGCGCATGCGGAGGATCAGGACGGCGGGAGGTTTCTCCAGATCGCCCATTGCATCCTTGAACCGCTCGGCTGCGCCGAAGAAGAATGGCCCGTTGATCTCGAAAATTTCCACTCCGTCCAGCATGGGAATTCCGGCATCGCCACTATCGGCATCCCCATTGAGCGAGCGGGTGATGTAGCCCACCTGGGTGACTTCGGACATCCGCCTCATAAACAGGAAGGCCGCGAGCACCATGCCCACCTGGATGGCCACGGTCAGGTCTACGAGCACCGTCAGGGCGAAGGTGGAGAGAAGTACGAGCACATCGCTGCGGGGACTTCGCAGGAGGCGGATGAAGAGGTGCCATTCGCCCATGGTGTAGGCCACTTTCATAAGAATTGCGGCAAGAACAGCGAGCGGGATCAGGGACGCCCATTTCCCGAATACCAGCATGATCAGCAGGAGGGTGATGGCGTGTACAATGCCCGCGATTGGGCTTTGCCCTCCGTTCTTGATGTTGGTCGCCGTGCGGGCGATGGCTCCGGTCGCGGGAATGCCTGCGAAAAATGGCACGGCAAGGTTGGCGGCTCCCTGGGCGACCAGCTCCATGTTGGAGTCGTGCCTCCGGCCGGTCATTCCATCGGCGACCACGGCGGAGAGCAGCGATTCAATGCCGGCGAGGATGGCGATCGCCAGGGCCGAAGGCAGAAGCTGGGGCACCAGGCTCCAGTCGATCGTGGGCAGGTGGGGGCGGGGCAGGGTGTTGGGAACCTCGCCGAACCGGGTTCCGATCGTTTCGACCGGTAGTTCAAACAGGTGGACCACGGCGGTTACGGCGATGAGGGCAACCAGGGTTGCCGGAATCCGGTGCGTGAGACGGGGCCAGTAGACGAGAATGCCTAGGCTCAGCAGGGCGCAGAGCAGTGTCCAGGGGTTGTACGTGTGCAGGGTCTCGGCGTAGACAACCACCTTGTGGATGAACTCTCCCGACAGCTCCCCGGTTTCAAGTCCCAGAAACTCTGGAATCTGAGTGAAGAGGATGATTACCGCGATACCGCTGGTGAAACCTACGGTCACGGGGTAGGGAATGAACTTGATGATGCTGCCCATTCGGGCGAGGCCCATGCAGACGAGCAGCGCCCCGGCCATAAGCGTCGCCACGGCAAGCCCGTCATAGCCAAACTTCTGCACAATGCCGAAGACAATGACGATGAAGGCCCCGGTGGGTCCGCCGATTTGCACGCGGCTGCCGCTCAGCACCGAGATCAGGAATCCAGCGATTACCGCTGTGAACAGCCCCTGTTCCGGTTTCACGCCCGAGGCGATGGCGAAGGCGATGGACAGGGGCAGGGCGACGATGCCGACGATCACGCCGGCGGTCAGGTCTTTGATAACGCCTCGGGCACTTAAGCCTTCCCGCAGCGCGGTAACCAGCTTGGGCTCCATGCGCGTAGCACTCACAGAATTCCTTTTAAAAGATGGAAAACACGTCCAAGCATCCCATTTAGAACTCCCAATGAAAGAATGCAATCGAAATCTTTGTGTTGAACGCGCGGCATGCTAAAGTGCTGCCCTATGACCGACTTTAATCCAGCAGAATCGATGGCCGACCGGATTGCCCGGATTCAGGACCGCATAGCTTCAGCCTGCGAGCGGGCCGGGCGCAGCCCCGATGCAGTTCAGCTCATCGCGGTGTCCAAAACGCGAACGCCCGACGAGGTCCGGCAGGCGGCAGCCTGCGGGCTACGGGTATTCGGCGAAAACAAAGTGCAGGAGGCCCGGGCCAAGATTCCTATGAGTCCCGGCCATCTAAGCTGGCATTTGATCGGCCACCTCCAAACCAACAAGGCCCGGCACGCCGTCCAGCTTTTCGAGTTCATCCATTCGGTGGATTCGTTGAAAATCATGGAAGCCTTGCACCAGGCCTGTGAGGTAGCGGGCCGCCGCATGCCGGTGTGTCTCGAAGTAAATGTTGGGGGTGAAGCGAGCAAGTTCGGCATCTCGCCGGACGAGTTGCCAAGCCTCCTGGAGGCTTC
The DNA here is from genome assembly GCA_965651915.1 of uncultured bacterium. Classification (GTDB taxonomy): domain Bacteria; phylum Verrucomicrobiota; class Kiritimatiellia; order CBFGVE01; family CBFGVE01; genus CBFGVE01. Next base: position 9,250 of record CBFGVE010000042.1, on the reverse strand, counting down.
GGCTGGGTGCAACCGGCTGGATGTGGTGGGACTCATGTGCATCCCGCCGATCGCGGAGGACCCAGAACGCACCCGGGGTTTTTTCCGGACCCTGCGCGGTCTCAAGGAGCGCGCAGAACGCGACTGGGGGTTCCCCTTGGCCGAGTTGAGCATGGGCATGTCGTCCGATTTCGAACTGGCAATTGAAGAGGGTTCCACCATGGTGCGTATCGGCACCGAACTGTTTGGTCCACGGGAGAAAAAATGAAGCTATCCGACTTAACGATTGCCTGCCTGGGTGCCGGCAACATGGCCGAGGCGTTGGTGAGCGGGCTGGTGGCGGGTGGCGTCTGCCCGGCCCAGCGCATCACTGTGACGGACGTGCGTTCTGAACGGCTCGACTTTTTTTCGGAGCGTTTCGGGGTGTCGGGAACAAGCGACAACGCGATTGCCGTGCGCGGCGCGGATATCGTGCTGTTTGCCGTGAAGCCACAAGTGATGGCCGAGGTCGTGGGTTCTGTACGATCCGATATTTCTTCCGGGGTGTTGTCGGTGAGTATCGCTGCGGGTATACCCTGTCGGCGGTTCGAGGAATGGCTTGGTGGACAGGCTCGGGTCGTGCGGGCTATGCCGAATACGCCTGCCCTGGCCGGAATGGGGGCCACGGCGATCTGTGCGGGAACGTTCGCCGAGCCGGAAGACTTGGATGTCGCCGAGACGCTTCTCTCGTCGGTTGGACTGGTTGTGCGGGTCAAAGAGCCGCTTATGGATGCGGTCACCGCGCTGAGTGGTTCAGGCCCCGCCTATGTTTTCTATGTTCTTGAAGCGATGATCGAAGCCGCCACCGAGCTGGGGCTGGCGCCGGACACCGCGCGCCAGCTCGCCATGGCCACCGTTGGGGGCGCCGCGAAGCTAATGGACCAGACCGGACTGCCCGCCGACGAGCTTCGCCGTCGCGTGACCTCGAAGGGTGGCACTACTGAGGCCGCCATACGCACGCTGGATGCCGCAGGCGTGAAAGCCGCTATTATGCAGGCCTTGCGCGCTGCCCACCAGCGTTCCCGGGAGTTGGCGGCGGGCTGACCGCACAGTAGCCATTGGTCATCCATGCGCAAAAAGCCACACACCGTAGACAGCGACACCGAAGAGTGGGGCCTCGCGTACCGCAGGCGATCACTGGGTTCGAGCGTATTCTGGACGACGCTGATTGTGTTCGCTTTGCTCTATGGAGGACTGCTCGGGATAGGCCGTACTGCGGGGTTCCGTGAATTTCTGGCGAACGCCCTATCGACCTCGCTGGGTATGGCGGTCGGCATCGGCGGTTGCCATATCACCCTAGGGCTTGAGTTGGTTGCCTCGGATGTGGAGGTCAAGGCGGCTGCTCCCGCGACACACACCGTGCTAACCGCGAAGAAGGTGCGTATGGACCTGGCTATGGGCCGGGCCTGGCGCTGGGCAAGCGGTTCAATCCGCTCGGCCAACCTTGAAGATGTAGGTATTGTTCTTCGTCCAGGACCGGAGGGCCGTTGGGACCCCGAACTGCTGCACGCAGGCGTTGCTAGAATTCTTGAATCCCAGGGGCTGCCAATTCCTGTCGCCCGCCATAGGCCCTCTCTAGCTGAGCTTTCCGAAGAGGAGTTTGCCGTCGCCGAGCCTGTAGCAGGTGCCCGCGCGATCCCGAAGTCCGGAGGCAATGCCCGGAAACCCGATGTGATGGTTAGAAATGGCCACATCATCTACCAGGATGGGGATGGCTCGCTGGTCGGGAGCCTGATCGGTCTTCAGTTTGATCGGCGGGAGCTGGCCGTCCCGGGGCGCCCACTTCACTACGGACGTCTGGCCTGCGCGGAAATGAGATTTCAGGCCTTTCAGGTCGCGGGGCTTGACTGCTCCTGGATAGAGACCGAGGAGGGGTTCGTGCTGCTGGATGCCCAGGTGGGGCGCGATGACCCCAAAGCCGGAGGGGTGCGCGGTCCTGAGGATGCGCCCTGGTCCGCCCCGGTGGCCCAGCCGTCCGCGCCTCCCGAAGGCCTGGTGCTGTCTGGCGATATAGCGGCGGAAGAGGATCCCGCAGCCTTGCGCGAGCGCATTCGCCAATCGCTTTTCGACGCATTCAAATGAGCCGAAATTAGAAGGTGATAAGCGGGCGGGGGCTGTGGTATGATGCGCGGCTGTTTCCCCCATCAGGCGCTTGCGGCCGCAGTGGGCCCCTTCGGCGGTCTGTTATGCCATGCGAGATGATTGCCTCCGTACCCCAATGAAAGTAGATTCCCATGGCTACCGACGACTCCATTCCTTTCCAGTTTGATCAGTTTGACCTCAAGGAGCCGATATTGCGGGCGGTGCGTGAAGCTGGCTTCCGCGTACCCAGCCCGATCCAGGCCGAGGCGCTTCCGGTGGTTTCGGAGGGGCGCGACCTCATCGCCCAGGCCCATACCGGAACGGGCAAGACGGCGGCCTTCTGCCTCCCTGCGATGAACAGAATGACGATGCAGGCCGGTGTGGAGCTGCTGGTTATCGCGCCTACCCGGGAGCTGGCAAACCAGGTTAGCGACGAGGTGTACCGCCTGGGCAAGTATGCCGGCGTCACCCCGGTGACAGTCTGCGGAGGCCAGGCCTATGGCCGCCAGATCCAGCTCATCAACCGGGGCGCCCAGGTGCTCGTGGCCACTCCGGGCCGCCTGCTCGACTTGTTGAAATCCAAAAAGCTCAAGGATTTCAAGCCTTCCATTGTCGTGCTCGACGAAGCGGACGAGATGCTCGACATGGGCTTTCTCGATGACATCAAAGAGATCTTCACCTACTTGCCCGCCGAACGGCAGACGCTGCTGTTCTCGGCCACCATGCCCAAGCCCATCCGAGCCTTGGCCGAGACCATCCTGAAGAATCCGCGAAGCGTTCAGACCGAGACCGGCCGGGAGTCGGCCAACGTGGATATCCGCCAGCTCTACTTTGTCATCGAAGAGCGCGAGCGCGAGGAAGCGGTCGTTCGCCTGATCGAGGACCAGATGCCCGAAAAGGCGATTTTGTTTTGCCGCACCCGGGTCGAGGTGGATCAGCTCTCGTCCTTTCTCGCGGCCCGGGGCTACCCAGCCAAATCGCTGCACGGCGACATGGACCAGAACCGCCGTAACGAAGTCATGCAGGGCTTCCGCAAGGGGCAGTTCGACCTCCTAGTAGCGACCGATGTCGCTGCGCGCGGGCTGGATGTGGCCGACCTCTCGCACGTATTCAACTTCCACATTCCATTCAACAGCAAGAGCTATATCCACCGGATTGGGCGAACCGGCCGGGCGGGACGCAAAGGCACGGCGATTACGCTGGTTTCGCCCCATGAGTTCCGCCAACTCCAGCGCATTGAGCAACTCACTGGGAGTCTAATTGAGCATGGGATGGTTCCCGGATTGCGCCAGCTTCGTTTAAGCCGGCTGGCCCGACTGCGCGAAACGCTCGACGAAACGCCCATCATGGCCGAGGCGCGGGAGCTGGTTGCCAACTTGCGGGAAGACATGCGGGTTGAAGATCTCGCAGCCCGGCTCGCTTCCTATATTCTCGCCTCCCAGCAGGAAAGCGGTCCCGAGCAGATCGGCCCTCAGGGTGAGCAGCTCGAAGCCATCATCCGGCCCCGTGGGGGTGCGCGGCGTGAAGGCGGGAGCTATGGCGCTCGCGGCGGCGGTGGTGGGCGATGGCGCAAGCGCTTCCCCGCCAAGGGAAGTGGCGAGGTCAAGGCGGCATATCCCGGCAAGCGCTTTGGAAAAGGCTCGGGCAAAGGTGCCGGAGCGGTGAAAACTGGGCAGGCCAAAAAGTTCAACAAAAAGTACAAGGGCCCGCCCAAGCGGAAGGACTAGCCGATCGCGAGCCCGGCATCCGCATACTTTTTCGCGGTGCGCCGGTCCAGGCCGGTCCGTTTGGCGACCAGCTCATAGGTGCCCAGTTGCCGATGAAGGCGGGCGCAGTAGAGGGCCAGCAATTCCTTGGCCTCCAGGCTTCCGGAGGCAATGCCAGATTCCAGCGGGTCGCACCCGGAGAGCGGACGGGGAGCTTGGTCGGCTTCGTAGCCGCCAGTGAGCAGGACGCGCCGCGCGGCTTGCTCAAGCTCGCGGACGTTGCCTGGCCAGGGGTAGTCGGCGGGGAGCGCTCGTTCCAGCACGGCGTCGATGCGTTCGGCAAGCTCGGGGACGGGCCGCCCGAGCATGCGCTGGGTAATGTGTCCGAGCAGCTCCCTGCGCTCCCCGGGGGTGTCGCTCAGGCGCTCGCGGAGCGAGGGGACGTGGAGCACGTCGCTGGACAGCCGGTAGTAGAAGTCGTCACGGAACCGTCCAGTCCGGCGGAGATCACTGACCGGGCGATTGGTCGCGGCGATTACGCGCCCGTGGAAGCGCCTAGCCTCATGGCTTCCCACGGGACTGAACTGGCGTTCCTGGAGAACGTTGAGGAGCTTGATCTGCACAGGAATGGAGGCATCGCCAATCTCGTCGAGAAAGAGTACGCCATGCGGCGTAGAGCGTGCAAACACGCCCTCGTGGTCGGCGATGGCTCCGGTAAAGGCGCCTTTGCGGTGGCCGAACAGTTCGCTTTCGATGAGCGCTTCGGGATACTGCGATAGGTTGATCGGCGTGAACATGGGCGTGAAGCTGCGAGCGAATCGACCCTTGTTCTCGTCGTAGGGGATAAGTCCGGATCGGCCCACTGCGGCGGCTGCCGCTCCTTTGCCGCAGCCTGTTTCCCCCAGCAGAAGCGTGGAGAAATCCTCCATTCGGTTCCAGAGGTGGCGTTCATAGAGATGGGTGTCGCCCGTGAACACATTCTGCCACAGGCGCATACGCAGTTGCTGCATGGGCCGGCTTCGCCCGGTCAGCCCTTGATCGATAAAGTAGAACGCACGCCGGATCTGGTAGAATAGCCCCACATAGCTGGCTGCCACGCTCGGGGCGAAGCCGGCCTCCATGAGTTCGCGCAGGGTATCGGCCACGAAAGGCGAGGGGAGGACCTCGTCGCCTGCCCGCTGCTGGCGCAGAATGAGATCATCGAACGCGCCCCGGAAGCGGTGGAAGATGACAAAGAGGATGGCGGTCTGGAGTCGTGAGCGGTCATCCTCGGGCAGGCTGCGCAGGGTCCGCCGGTCGGGCAGGGCGCTGCGGAGTCGCGCCTCGACCGCCGCGACGACCGCCTCGACCTGCTCCGAAGGGCCCCCGGTTGGGGCAGCCGTGGCGATTTCCCGGTCGAGCGACTCGCGCTCGGGACCGAAAGGGTTGCTGAACGCCGCGCGCTGGACCAGCTCGAAAAAGCTGCGGTCATCCCGGCGTGGCTTGGCTTGCATGGTGGCCTCCCGCTGCGCTTGCAGCGGACCTACATGTGGTGGTGCTCGCCGTACTCGTCGGCCCCGTCGTAGATCCACTCTCGCTCGTTGGGCAGCAGCTCGCCGCCCATGATCGAGGCGCCGCCATCGACGTGGAGCACCTGTCCGGTGATCTTCTTGGAGCAGTTACCCACAAGAAAAGTGGCGGCGTTGGCGACTTCTTCCTTCTCGGCGTAGACATCCCAGGGAAGGGGGCTGGTCTTGCGCCAGACGCGGGAGATGAAGGCGAAATGCGGGATGGCCTTTGCGGCCTTGGTGATGACCGGGCCAGAGGATACCGCATTGATGCGCACCAGGTCGCGCCCGTGGCGGCGGGCCAGGGCCCGGACGGTGGCTTCGAGGGCCGCCTTGTTGACGCCCATCCAGTTGTAGTAGGGGAAGGCGAAGCGCGACTCGAAGGTGAGGGCGACAATCGCGCCGCCGTTGGGCATAAGCGGCTGGGCATACTTGGTCACGGTGGCCAGGGACACGCAGCTAATGTGGAAAGCCTGCTTGAGATCGTCGAAGGCGGAGGTGTGGAATTCCTCTCCCAGACAGGTGTTGGGGTTGGCGAAGGCGATGGAGTGAACCAGGCCGGCGATCGGGCCGAGCGTGCTGAAAAACTGGGCCACCTGGGCCTCGTCGGTCACTTCGCAGAAGCGGATGTCGAGTTTCGACTTTTCGCCATCGCTGAGCTTCTTGCTGCGGTCAAAGAAGATCCGCTTCATGCGCTCGTTCTGCACGGTGTAGATCACCTTGCCGCCCCACTGCTCGATCGTTTGGCCGATGGCATAGGCGATCGAGTCGCTGTCGAGGAGGCCCATCACTACGTAGGTCTTGTCTTTTTCAATCATGGAATGATCTCCGGTAAATAATAGGCCGTGGCCGGCCGGGCGTTTCTGGGGCGGGTATGGTGAAGCCGGGGCTGTTGGCCGCTTTACTGCTTCCACTTGAGAAGAACTTCGCTGAGCGGGCGCTTCGGGACGTGGTGGACGCCCTCGGCATCACGCCAGTAGCGGATTTCACCCTCGACGGCTTCGTCGAGCTTCACCGGCTCGGCGCGCTTGCCGACCGCGATGACCAGGAGGATCTCGTAGCGGCTGGAAAGGTCGAAGGCCTTGCGCAGCCGGGGGCGGTCGACCGTGCCCATGATGCAGCAGGCTAGGTCTTTCTCGGCAGCGCCGAGGGCGATGGTCTGGGCTGCGATGCCGTGGTCGATGATGCTGTTGTTGGTGATCTCGTTGTCGCGGACAATAACGATGTAGCCGGTGGGCTTCTCGTTATCGCCCGGACCTTCCCAGTTCTTGAGGTAGCCGGCCCAGCGCAGGCCGCCGAAAATCTCGGCGTTGGTCTTGGGATCGCAGCAGATGAGGTACTTGAGAGGCTGCAGATTCCCGCCCGAGGCGGTCTGGCGGGCCAGATCGACCAGGCCTTCGAGGGTTTTGAGGTCGAGGGCGTGGCTGGCATCGAAACGGCGGCAGCTTCTGGTCTTGGCAACAAGCTCGGCAAGCATGGGGAGTCCTCCTAAAGCGGTATACGGTCAGAAGACAAGGAGTTTTATAGGGCGGACCCCGACGGTGCAAGCCTCAATTTTTTGAGAAACAAGGGATGCGCGCTTGATTTGCACGGTCCCCATCCAGTACGTTGCGGCCTCTTTACCTTCACCAATCCGTCCCGCCATTCCCAGGAGGACCCGCCCATGAGCCCCCCCCGTGTCCCCAAGGCCAAGTTTTCCAAGCCCAGCCAGCCCGTCCAGAACACCCGGCCGGAATGGACGATCGACACCGCCCGCGGTACCTATGGCATAGGCGACTGGGGCGGGGGGTTCTTCGACATCAACGAGGAAGGCAACGTTGTGGTCACTCCGGTTCCCGGCGGCCCCAGCGTGAGTATTTCCTCGCTGGTGCAGGGACTCCGCGAGCGCGGCATCGATTCGCCGGTCCTTCTCCGCTTCAGCGATATCCTCGATTCGCGGATGCAGGCGCTCTACGGCAGCTTTGCCAAGGCCATCGCCAATTTGGGCTACAAGGGCAAGTTCAAGGGCGTCTATCCGATCAAGGTCAACCAGCAGCAGCAGGTCGTGGCCGAGATCGTCCGCTACGGTGGCCGTTACCACCATGGGCTCGAGGCCGGCAGCAAGGCCGAGCTAGTCGCCGCGCTTGGATGCCTGGCCGATCCCGAAGCCCTGGTTGTCTGCAATGGCTATAAGGATGAGGAGTTTGTCGATCTCGCGCTGTTCGCCCTCAAAATGGGTATGCAGACCATCCTGGTCATCGAGCTGCCGAGCGAGCTGTCCCTCATCCTCGACCGGGCCAAACGCATGGGCGTCAGGCCGCGTCTCGGGGTGCGCGCGCGTCTGACGACCACGACCGACGGCCACTGGGCCGATTCCTCTGGCGATAAGAGTGCCTTCGGACTCAACGCGCCGTTCATCATCGATGTGGTCGACAGCCTGCGCAACGAGGGGATGCTCGACTGTCTCGAAATGCTCCATTTCCACATCGGCTCCCAGATCACCAACATCCGCCACCTGCGCAACGCAGTGTCCGAGGCGGGGCGCATCTACACCAGCCTGGTGGAGGAGGGTGCCCGCATGGGTCTGCTCAACGTGGGTGGTGGCCTTGCGGTCGACTACGATGGCTCCCACTCGAATTCCGCCAGCAGCTGCAACTACACGCTGGACGAGTATGCGGCCGACATCGTCGAGGTGGTGCTTGGGTTCTGCGAGCGGTCGAAACTGCCGCATCCTATCATCGTTTGCGAGTCGGGTCGGGCGGCGGTGGCCCACCACTCCGTGCTGCTGTTCAACATCTTGGAGGCGAGCCGGTTCGAGGCCCGCGAAATGCCCGACAAGCTGCCCGATGACGCCCACGAATACCTGCGCAACCTCTCCGAGGTCGGGCGAGATCTCTCGGTCCAGAATGCCCAGGAGTGCTACAACGACGCGCTTTACTACCGCGACAGCCTGCGTTTCCTCTTCGACCACGGATCGATCTCGCTCCGCCACATGGCGCTGGGCGAACGTATCTTCTGGAGCCTGGTACCCCGTATTGCCAAGCTGATCGAATCGCTGGACTACGTGCCCGAGGATCTCGAGGAGCTGGACACCATCATCGCCGACGTCTACCACGCCAACTTCTCGGTCTTCCAGTCGCTACCCGACTCGTGGGCCATCGGCCAGCTTTTCCCGGTGATGCCCATTCATCGGCTGACCGAGCAGCCCGACCGCAAAGCGGTGATTTCCGACATCACCTGCGACTGCGACGGGCAGATCAACCGCTTCATCCACCGCCAGGGGGTCAAGCACAGCCTGCCGGTCCACCATCTCAACGGCGAGGACTACCTGCTGGGCGTGTTCCTCGTGGGGGCCTACCAGGAGACCCTGGGAGATCTGCACAACCTGCTGGGCGACACCAATGTGGTGGGCATCCGCATCAGCGAAAGCGGCGAGGTCGAGTATGCCGAAGAGATTGCCGGCGACTCGGTGGCCGATGTGCTCTCCTACGTCGAGTACAATCCAGCAGCCCTGATTGACCGCTTCCGCCGCCTGGCCGAAAGCGCGGTCCGCCAGGGCCGGATCTCGCCCCAGGAGCGGCGCCAGATCATGAAGGCCTACGAGGACGGCCTGCGCGGGTACACCTACTACGAGAACTAAGCCCAGCGGCGAGGCACTACAAGCAGGATTGCAGCAGGGACAGCCGAAGTTCAGGAGCTTCCGGACGAAGGCCTATTGATCTGTCCGCCGCTGGCGGGGCCTCCGGTTTGGTCATGGGGGACAGGGGCTTAGATAATCAGCCCGCCGCCGGCGCCGCCCCGGCCGCCGCGTCCGCCCTGGGGCATGCCGCCCAATCCGCCGCCCATGCCAAGCTGGCCGGGGGTGACGATGCGGCTTGCCTGCTCGCGCTGGTAGGCCTCGGCCTGCTCCATGAGTCG
>CBFGVE010000041.1:0-11554 GCA_965651915.1 uncultured bacterium | reverse complement strand
CAACCTGCTCGACCGCGTGCCCGACCCGGCCCGCTGCCTGGCGAATGCGGAGGCGCTCCTGCGCCCCGGCGGCTGGCTGCTGGTGACCTCGCCCTACACCTGGATGGAGCAATACACGCCGCGCGGACGCTGGCTGGGCGCGCGGGAGAATGCGGCTGATGCACCCCGCAGCGACGAGAGCCTAGCCGCCGCGCTGCATCCCCGCTTCACCCTGCGCCGGAGGAAGAACATGCCCTTCCTCATCCGCGAGCACGCCCGCAAATACCAGTGGAGCGTGGCCGACGCCTCGGCGTGGCAAAAGGAATAGCCACTCCATCCTCGTCCCGATCGTTGTCCCGATCTTTATCAGCCCCCATGCCCTTCGAGCTTGCACGGAGGGCACGATGATTCTAACTGCGGTGCGGCGCCAAAAAACAACCTGGGCGGGGGTGGCGTAGCGAACCGCCCCCGCCCGACAGCTTCTTGGGGGCGAGCTTGGCTGGAGGAATGTCTTGCCGTCCACCGGGACAAGCCCGGTGGGGTGGTCCTCCCCTACACCCGCGAAAGAGCGTTGGCGGAGACGAACAGATTGCGGCGGCGGAAGGCGACCGGGCTCTCGGCAATGAGGATCGCCTTGAGCGACTCCATGCCGCCGGCGAACCAGGGGCGGCTCAGGAAGCAGCGGGCATCCTCCGTCCATCGCGGCGGGGCCAGGGAGGCTTCGCGACACAGGCTTTCTACCGTTGCGGCCAGATAGGCATTGCAGTCGGAATGAGTGTGTACATCGAGCCACAGCGGCTCTTGGGCGACCAGCAGCTTCCGCTCCTCGACATTGCACCGTTGTCGAAAATCATCGCACAAGTCTCCCAGCAGCCACATGGAGAGAGGCCTCCCAGCCTGGAGGTCTTCCGTCCATACGCGACTAACGTCATGGGCGGTTAAGCGCTGGACGCTCATGGCCGCCCTCCAGGCGGGCAAAGCTCTTCGAGAGCAAAGCGCGTTTTGGGCTGTATGAGGTTGCGAGGGTAGAACCGCTCTACAATGGCTAAGACCGCTTCGGCGCTTTGAAGCCCGAGCTTATCCATAAGAAAGCGAATGTCCCGCAAGTCTGTCTCGTCCCTTCCGAGGCGCATGCTCAGGCATTTCATGGCAAGCAGATACTCCGGGGCAGCAACAAACACCTTGAGGTTTGGCAGATCAAGCATGGGCTCTATTTCCTCCCGGTCGCTCAAAAAGCCTTTCACGGCATCATTCAACCAGTCGGACTCGAGGCCGTGCTGCTCCGCGACTAGGGCCGCTGCCTGATACACGACCTGCTTAGGTTCGAAAACTGCGTCCACATCCTTCGTAGCCACTCTAGCCCTGTGCGCCAGCACCATCGCGGCACCTCCATAGAGCACGATCTCTCCGACTACGTCGCGGGAAGCAAGCGCGTCGGACAACTGGCGGAGGTGCAACTCTATTTCCTTGCTAAGCATCTGGCCATGCTACCACAACAACAAACTATGGCAAGGCGAGCCCGCGCGGGCTGCGGGGATGCGTCTCAAGGCCATTCAGGCGGGTTCGACGCGAGCAGCGCGCCCCAGGCTTCGCGGGCCTTGCGCAGGGCGCGGCCGCGGTGGGAGATGCGGTTCTTCTCCTCGAGGCTGAGTTCGGCGAAGGTCTGCACGTGGCCCTCGGGAACAAAAACCGGGTCGTAGCCGAATCCACCCTCGCCCCTGCAGTCCTCGGTGATTACGCCTTCGCAGACCCCGGCGACCCACTGGACCCGGCCCGCTGGACTGCTCAGCGCGATCACGGTGCGGAAGCGGGCCTGGCGGTCGGCCACGCCTGCCAGCTCGTCCAAGACCTTCATGCAATTGTCGGCGTAGGTCGCGTTCTCGCCGGCGTAGCGGGCTGCGTAGACGCCCGGGCGGCCGTCCAGCGCGGCGACCTCCAGCCCGGTATCGTCGGCCAGCGCCCAGAGCCCGGTGGCCCGGGCGCACTCGACCGCTTTTTTGGCGGCGTTGGCCTCCAGCGTATCGCCGTCCTCCTCGACCTCGGACAGGCCCGGCCAGTCGCGGGCGCTAACCAGTTCCAGGTGGGACTCGGCGAAAACCGCGCCGATTTCGCGGAGCTTGTCGCGGTTGCGGGTAGCGATGAGCAGCTTCATGGCGGGTTCCTAGGCGGGCGGGGCGTCGGGCTACATGTTGGGATCGATGACGCCGTTCTGGAGCATCTGGCGGAGCTTGCGCAGCGACTCGTCCTGGATCTGCTTGATGCGGGCCCGAGTCAGGGACACGCGCTCGCCTGCCTCCTCGAGAGTGAGCCCCTCGACATAGCGGAGCTGCATGATGTACTTGGCCCGGGCCGGCAGGCGTTCGATGGCTTCCCACACCTCGGACCGCTGAGCGCCGAGCGAGGGGGGCTCCGACTGCTCATCCTCGAGGAAGTCGTGCAACCGGGCGTCGGAATCGCCCAGGAGCGCGTCGAGCGAAATGGCGGGCTCGGGATGGTTGGTCCACTGCTGCACCAGCGGGCGCAGCTTGCGGACGCGGGCCTCGGGCAGGCCCGTCAGCCGGACGAGGGTTTCGACGTCGGGCTGCTGGCCGTTGTTCTCGGCGCCCCACTCCTCGGTCAGCCGCCGAAGCAGCTCCATCTCGCGCGTGGGCCGTATGCCGATGGTGCCTGCGCGCACATGGTCGCGGAAATAGTTGCGGAGCCGGTTCTGGACTGCGCGCTGGGCATAGGAGTAGAAGGGGGTGCCCCGGGTGAGATCGAACTTGCGCACCGCGTTGGTCAGCGCTTTCGAGCCCTCCTGCAGAAAATCGCCAATCCAGACCTGCCCGATCCAGTAGAAGGGCTTGGCGCAGGCGACGACCAGCCGACGGTTGGCGATGAACAGCTCCTCCTCAGCCGCCTCGATGGCGGAGATCAGCCTGCGCGCCTCGACCAAGGCCGTGCGGACCTCCTCCTCGCCCGCAAAGGTCTCGGCGGCGAGCTTCCGGATGCAGTAGGCGGAGTAATGGATCTCGGTGAAGAGCTGGACGATCTGCTCGCCGCTGAGAATGCCCACGACGCCGCGCTCCACCAGAAACCGGCTGATCGCCTGCATGCCGGACTCCACGCGGACATATTCCCGGGGCTGGCGGACCTTGACCGGAGCGAATCCCGGCTCGTGAAAGCTCGGCAGATCCACCTCGAAGAAAGGCAGGCTCTCGGCAAGCGCTTCGAGTTCACGCCGGTACTGGTCGATCTTGCTGGTCACGCCGATACTATGCTCCCTCCGCCGCCGGTGCGCGGCAGCCTTTACTGGTTGGGGAATGGGCGGTCTGGCCCCGCCATGAATGCCCAGGCTCAGGTGGGCTGGCCGTCCAATATGCCGTGCGGCCAAGCCGCTGTCAATGAACGAGCTAGGCGGTCCAGCTCAGCATAGCCCCCCGCAGCAGATAGCGCGCGGCGGAGCAGGGCCAGCGCGGGCGGCACATAGGCGGCAAAGCGGGCGCAGCCAGGCAGGGCCGAAAGCCGTCCATAGGCCCCCAGCGCCTGCACCAGGCGCTGCACTGCCGCCTGTGGGAAAACGCGGCGGAACTTTTCGCCAAGTCCCCGCAGCCGCATGTACTCCGCGAGCAGTTGGTTCTGAACCCCGGAATCAAGGGACATATAGGGATCGTAGAGCAGCGAGGCGAGATCATATGCCGCCGCCCCCGCCCGCATGCCCTGGAAGTCGATGAGCATAACGCCCTCGCCTCGAACCAGAACGTTGCTCGACTGCAGGTCGCGGTGAACCAGCACCGGAGGCTCGTCCAGCAAGACGCGGGCTACCTCGTCCAACTCAGCCTGCACCGCGTCCCAGGCGGGAGCGCCGCGCAAACAGGCCTTCCCAACCAGGTGCTCGCGAAAGAGCTCGTGCTCCCAGCGGTAGAGGCCGGCATCGAAGCCGGGCATGAGCGGCAGGCGCGCCCGGCGGGCCGCCACCAGCCCCCGCTCGTGCAGCCGAACAACCGCCTCCAGAACCTGCCGGTACACCCCGTAGACTTCGGTCGGGGATTCGTCCACCAGCCCCAGCAGGTCCAGGCTGCCCCCATCCTCCTGGAGCACCAGCCCGGCCTTGCGGTCCTCGCCGAGGATGCCCGGCACGGGAACGCCGAGCCTGTGAAGAAAGCGGGCCTGCCGGGCAAAAAGGGCGTTCTCGGGGCGCTCGTCCTTGTAGCGGACCAGTATCGCGGAATCGCCGTCCGTGTGCAGGCGCAGGTAGGAGCGAGCCGATCCCCGGGGAGGCAGCAGCTCGACGCTCCCGCCGCCCAGCTTCCAGCCCCTGCGCTCCAGCCAGCGCAGCTCGCCGGGTCCAAGCGCCTGAAACGCAGGAACCACCAGATGCTCCACGCGGCCCTCGGCCCGCACGCCGGGCGCGACGACCGCATTCCGGAGGTCGGCGCCAGGCGCGGCGGTAGCTCCGTGCAGCACGACGCTGTCGGCCATTACCACGCCGGGCGCCAGACCCACGCCTTCCGGCGCACAGGCGAAGCCCCGCACACAAACGCCCCGGCGGCGAAGGCGGGCTGCTGCGCGGCGGGCCTCCGCCGCACCCGGTCCCCGCGCATGCTCCGCGTGGGCAGCGAGGTACTGCTCTGGAGTCCCCACATCCGCCCAGAACGCGCCCGGCACCTCCACCGCGCGGATGCGCTCCCCCGCCGACATCGCCGCACGGTAGAAATCCAGAATGGAGCAGAAGCGCTCCTGCTCCGGCAGCCAGTCGCGCAGCCGGGGAGAAATTAGGTGCAGGCCCGTGAAGGTCACAGTGCCCGGGGCACCGGGCCGGGCCACCGAAAACGAATCGACCCAGCCCCCGCTCACCCCCACGGTGCGCGGGCCGCGCACCGGATCGACCCACCAGGCCGCCAGCGGCTGGTCGCGGCGGAAGGCGGCAACCAGGGGCTGCGGATCGAGTTCGGCCACCACGTCGGCATTGATCATCCAGAAGGGCCGGTCGCCGAGAAACCAGCGGCCGCGGATCAGCGCCCCGCCGGTGCCGAGAATGGCCGGCTCATGGGAGAAACTCACCGCGAGCCCGTCGCGGGGCCGGGCCAGCAGCGCCTCGGCAATTCGGCCTGCGCCATGATGGAGGTTCACCAGCACCTCGCGCACGCCCCAGGAACGCAGCCGGTCGAGGCAGCGGAACAGCATCGGCACATTCCATAACGGCAGCAGCGGCTTGGGGAGCGTATCGGACAGCGGGCGGAGCCGGGTGGTCAGTCCGGCCGCGAGCACCACCGCTTTATCCGGCATTCTCATCGCAGCCCTCCCTATGAAAAAGGCCGGCGGAAAGCCGGCCTTTCTCCACTGGTCGATCAGGAAAACACTAGTTGCTGCACTCGCAGCAGCCGCAGGCCACCTTGGCCGGACGCTTGAGCATCTCGCGGACCGTCTTGGACTCCATCTTGGCCACAACGGCTTCGTCCACGCCCAGGGCGACCAGACGGGCGCGCTGCACCTTGACGCGGCGGCGCTTCGCGGCTTCGCCCTTGATCGGGCGGGTCATCGGCTTCTTGGCAAACTTTCTTCCACTACCCATGGCACACACTCGCTTTCTGTAAAAAGATTCGGACATTCCTCCGGTCCCGCCGGAAAAGGCCGCAGACAATGCCCCACTCCCCCGCACTAGACAAGCAGGAAATCACACCCCACCCCCGAGCCCCAAAAGGGGTCAGTCATTTAATATTGTCATTTCGGGTAAAATGACAATATTAAATGACTGACCCCTTTTTTCCGAAGGGCTAGTTGGCGTCGGATTCTGCGGGGGCTGGCGGGGCTTTCGGCAGGGCGAGGGCGTTCATCGCGATGCCCGCCGCCACCGAGGCGTTGAGGGAGTTGATCCGGCCGTACTGCTCGATGCGCACCAGGTGGTGCGCCCCGTTGAGGATGAACTGGCCCACCGCCTTGGCCTCGCCGCCGATCACCAGCAGGAGCTTCTCTTTCGGCTGCAGGTCGGCCAGCGGCACCGCGCCCTTCATGTCGAGCGCGACCACCTCGTAGCCCTGCTCCACCGCGGCGGTGAAGTAGTCGTTGGCCGAAGCGCTGCGGACGATGTCCAGATGCTCGCTCGCTCCGGCGGATACCTTGACCACCGAGGGATAGACCTCGGGACTTCCCTTCACCGGCAGCAACACCGCGCCAAATCCGAAGCAGTCGGCGCAGCGGATGATCGCGCCGACGTTGTGGGGATCCTCGACGTTGTCGATGAGCAGCAGGCGCGGCTGGCCCCAGACCTTGGCAAGATCGGCGTAGGGGTAAGGGTCGGCCTTGAGCACCGCGCCCTGGTGCTCCTTGCTTTCCGCCAGATCGAACAGGCGGCGCTTGTCCACCCATTCGACCGGAATTTTCTTGCTCTCCAGATAGGTCGCGAGCTTGCGCAACCGGGGGTGGCTGGAGGCGTCGTTGAGGAAGGCGTTGTGTACGCGGCGGCGACCGCCCCGCAGCACCTCGAAGGCGGGGTTGATTCCGTAGATGTATTCCCAGCGTGGCTTTGACATAGGCCGCGCATCATGGGCCAAGCCCCGGGGGCTTTCAATGAGATTCTCCGCATCCGCGCCTTCCGTATTGCTTCGCCGCAGGCCAGCGGGTAGGTTTCTGGCCCATGAAGATCAGCGCCCACACCCACTGCTACGCCGTCCTCGGCCATCCGGTCGGCCACAGCCTCTCCCCGCCGATGCACAACGCGGCGCTGCGGGAGATGGGCCTGGACGCGGTCTACCTCGCGTTCGATGTGCTTCCCGAGGATCTGCTGGCCACCCTCGGCGCGATGCGCCGCATGGGCTTCCGGGGCGTCAACCTGACCGTACCGCTCAAGGAGGTCGCGTTTGCCGGCATCGACGATCTCGACGAATCCGCCCGCCTGCTCGGCTCGGTCAACACCGTCCTCATGGGCGCGCGCGGGCTGCGCGGCGCGTGCTCGGACGGCTACGGCTTCCTGCACGCCTACGCCGAGGCCTTCGGCGGCGAGGTCGCCGGCCGCCGCATCGCTATCGTCGGCACCGGCGGGGCCGGACGCGCCATCGCCCTCGCCGCCGCCGACGCCGGGGCCGCCGAGCTGGCTCTGGTGAATCGGAGCGCGGCAAAGGCCGCGAAACTGGCCGAGGAAATCGAGGCCAAGCGCCCCGGACCGCGCCTGCTGATCCCCGAGGGCGACGACGCCACCCTCGCCGCCATCCGCGACAGCGAGATCGTCGTCCAGTGCACCTCCCTGGGGCTCAAGCCCGGCGACCCCGAACCTCCCGGCCCGGGCGCCTTCCATCCTGGACAGCAGGTCATGGACATCGTCTACCGCCCCGCCGAAACCCCCTTCCTCCGCGCCGCCCGCGAGTCTGGCGCCCGCACAGCAAACGGACTGCCAATGCTGCTCCACCAGGGCGTCCGCTCGCTCGCGCTATGGACGAATGCGGAGCCGCCGGTGGAGACCATGCGCCAAGCACTGCTCGCCGAGGTCGCCTCATGAACACCTTCGCCGAAATGCTCGAGGTGCCTTTCTGGACGCTCTACTTCCAGGTCGTCGTCTTCTACCTCGGCGCCTGCTGGGGGAGCTACCTCAACGTCTGCATCTACCGCATCCCGCTGGACATGTCCACGGTGGCCCCCCGCTCGCACTGCCCGCACTGCAAGCAGCTCATCCCCGGCTACCGCAACCTGCCCATCTTCACCTGGCTAATCCAGCGCGGGCGCGGGCACTGCTGCGGAAAGCCGATCAGCCCCCGCTACCTCCTCGTCGAGATCCTCATCGGCGTGCTCTTCCTGCTGGTGTGGAACCAGTACGGCCTCGACGCGCGGACCCCGGTCTACTGGCTGCTGGTCTTCGGACTCATGCTCGGCACCTTCGTCGACTTCGAGCACATGATCATCCCCGACCGCGTCACCTGGGGCGGCATCGTGGCCGGACTCGCCCTCAGCCCGCTGGTGCCCGCGCTGCACGGAGCGGAGACCGCCGCGGAGGCCCTCCGCGCCTCCGCCACCGGCGCGGTGGTGGGCTTCGGCCTGCTCTGGGCGGTCTCGGCGATCGGCAAGCTGATCTTCCGGAAGGACGCGATGGGCTTCGGCGACGTGAAGCTCATGGGCGCGATCGGCGCGTTCCTAGGCTGGGAGGCGGTGCTGTTCACCGTGATGGTCTCCTCCCTCCTCGGCTCCATCGTGGGCCTGTCGTTCATCGCCCTTCGCCACAAGGAGTGGCAGAGCCGCATCCCCTACGGCCCCTACCTCGCCTTCGCCGCCGTCATCTGGTTCCTGTGGGGCCACGCCTGGTGGGCGAGCTACATCGCCTACGTCACCGGTGCCGACCTCGCACCCGCCGAAGCCCTCTACCCCGGTTACTAGCCCCATGCCTTCACCCGCCAACATTGTCCTGGTCGGTTTCATGGGCACGGGCAAGAGCTGCACCGGCCGCATCGTCGCCGAGCGCCTCGGCTGGGAGCATGTCGACACCGACGACCTCATCGAGGCCGGCGCAGGCCGCACCATCCCCGAGATCTTCACCGCCGAGGGCGAGGAGGCCTTCCGGACGCGGGAGCGCGAGGCCGTGCGCGAGGCTGCCGGGGGTACGCGCCGCGTGGTCACGGTCGGGGGCGGGGCGATTCTCGATCCCCGCAATGTGGCGCTGCTCGAGGCGAACGGGCTGGTCGTCTGCCTCACCGCCGATGTCGATGTCATCCTCCGGCGCGTCGCCCCGACCGGACACCGCCCGCTGCTCGAGGGCGGGGAGGACAAGGCTCAGCGCATCCGCCGCCTGCTCGACGAGCGCCGCTCCCACTACGCCCGCTTCGCCCACCAGATCGACACCAGCACCCACACCCCCGCCGACACCGCCGAAGCCGTGCTCCGCCTCTACCGGACCCGATCCGCCGCCTAGCGACTCGTCAAGGCCACCCGGCGCCGCACGCCGGCGAACCCGCCTCAGGAAACGCCCCCAGGCGCTCTGCCCACCTTCCCCTTGGTTCTTGACCCAGATGCCACGGCTACCTAATGTTTGGCGTTTTCGCCCGCATCCTCCCCAGCCCTAGCGCCACCTATGACAGCCCAACCCGCCGACCAACCTTCCCCGCCCAGCACCGCCTTCTTCAACCGGGCCGACTGGGCCGCGTTCTGGAGCGCCTTCCTGGTCACCCTGGCCGTCTACACCTACACCCTGGCTCCAACCGTTACGCTCGAGGACTCGGGCGAACTGGTCGTCGCCTCCGACTACCTGGGCGTCCCCCATCCCCCGGGCTATCCGATCTGGACCCTCGTCACCTGGTTCTTCCAGTGGGTCTTCCACTTCGTCACCTTCAACGGCCACCCCAATCCCGCCTGGGGCGTCGGTTTCATGTCGGCCACCTTCGGCGCGCTGGCCTGCGGCATCCTCGCCCTCCTGGTGAGCCGCTCGGGCCTCTCCATCCTCCGCGAGATGCGCCGGGTGACCTCGGTACTCGGAGAGCGCTCGGAACGCCTGATCTGCGCCTTCGGCGGGTTCTCCGGCGGACTCTTTCTCGCCTTCAGCCCCGGGCTCTGGTCCCAGTCGGTCATCGTCGAGGTCTACAGCTTCAACATCTTCTTCCTGATGGCGATCCTGCTCGCGGCCTACATGTGGATGTGCCGCCCGGGCGAGTCGCGCTACCTCTACGCGATGGCCTTCCTATTCGGCCTTGGCCTCACCAACCACCAGACCCTCATGTTCGTGGGCATGGCGCTTGCGGCCGCCGTGCTGTTCCGCGACATAAAACTCTTCCGCGATTTCGCCATCGTCGGGCTGGTCATGGCCCTATCCGTGATGGTCAACCTCGTCGCGAGCCGCCTCGATCAACCCCACTTGATGTGGAAGCAAGGCCCCGGCTCGGCCGCGTTCTGGTTCCACACCCTGTGGATGGTGCTGGTGCCGGTGGCCTTCATGTTCATCCTCCCCCGGGGCCGCACCGTGGGCCTCACCTACCTCTTCGCCCTGCTCGGCATCGCCTTCTACGGCTACATGCCTTTCGGCTCGGAAGGCAATCCGCCGATGAACTGGGGCTATGCGCGCACCTGGGAGGGCTTCCTCCATGCGGTCACCCGCGGCCAGTACGAAAAAGTGATCCTGTCCGACATCCTCGGCGACCCCTCGCGCTTCGTCGCCCAGCTCGGCACCACCTTCGCCGACCTCCGCACCCAGTTCTCCATCACCGTCGCCATGTTCGGCGTACTCCCCTTCACCCTGTGGAGCATCCAGATCGGCGGCCGCCGCTTCCGCATGTTCACCCTGAGCTGCGCGCTCGCAGCGGTCGCCGCCTCGGTGGCGATGGTGGTGAAGTTCCTCGCGCCTGAATCTGAAAGCCTCGGCTACGCCTACAAAACCATTTCCCTGGCGATGCTGGCCATCGCCATGCTCGGAGTGCTCGCCTCGGTGGTCCACTTCGTCCAGTCCGAACTGCGCCGCGATGGGCTGCCAAAAATCCTGATGATCCTTCTCCTGGCCGGTTTCGCCCTCGTGCTGCTCCTGATCGACGTCATCGTGATCGGCAAGCTGTTCAGCCCCGACAGCAGCGGTACCAACCGCCTGCTCTACGTGGTCATCATCCTGCTGCCCCCGGCGGCAATCGCCGGGGCCTGGTACCTGCTCAACGGCCCGCTGAAGATGGAGCTGGAACTCGATTCGCTGCACCGGGGATGGAACCTCGTCAGCATCGCCGCCTTCCTTTCGCTGAGCGTCATCCTGGTGATCTTCCTAAACCCCAAGCTCGATATCCAGACCCTCTTCATCCAGCGCGTCCAGCTCCTCCAGGCCCACGCGATCTACGCCCTATGGATCGGCTACGGGCTCATCCTCGCCCTCGCCTTCGCCGAACTAGCCCTCGGTGCCCGCAAGGGGGTGCGGATGGCCGGGCTGGCGCTCGTAGCGATCTTTCCCCTTACCTCGATCTGGAGCAACTGGAAGGACGAGGAGCGCATCGCCATCATCGGCGGCGCCGAGCAGAACGGGCACGACTTCGGCTGGCAGTTCGGGCACTGGCAGCTTCGCGGCGCCAACGGCATCCGCGCCGACCTCGAACACATCCACCGCAACAACCCCAGGCGCTTCGAGGAGGAATGGGCGAAATTCCCCAACCCCGACTACCCGCCCGAGATGACCCCCAACGCCATCTTCTTCGGCGGCACCGACCCCGGGCGCTTCGTACCGACCTACATGATCTACTCGGCCAAGGTCCGACCCGACGTATTCCTCATCACCCAGAACGCCCTCGCCGACAACACCTACATGAACGTCATGCGCGACCTCATGGGCGACGACATCTGGATTCCCTCGGTGCAGGACACCAACAACGCCTTCACCCAGTTCGTCAGCGACGTGCAGTCCGGGCGCATCGACGCCGGGGCGGCGGTGGAGATCCGCGACGGAAAGGTCAGCGTGCAGGGCGTGCAGGGCGTGATGATCATCAACGGCCTGCTCACCCGCGCGATATTCGACGCCAACAAGCACGCCCACGATTTCTATGTCGAGGAGAGCTACGTCATTCCCTGGATGTACCCCTACCTCTCCCCCCACGGCCTGATCATGAAGATCAACTCCGAACCGCTCAAGGAACTCACTGAGGAAATGAGA
>CBFGVE010000040.1:0-11583 GCA_965651915.1 uncultured bacterium | reverse complement strand
ATGTCGAGCAGCTGGGAGTCGAGGGCCATCGGGGTCACTCCGGGGTCGGGGAGCCGGCGGGCGCCGCTCCGGTGATGAGGGCCAGGACCTCGGCGACGTGGGCGTCGCACTCGTCCCGGGTCGGCGCCTCGAGGTTGAGGCGGAGCAGCGGCTCGGTGTTGGAGGGCCGCACGTTGAACCACCAGGTGTCGAACTCCACGCTGAGGCCGTCCAGCTCGAATACCCGGCCCTCGGCGCCGTAGAGTCCGCGCAGTTTTTCCAGAATGGCCTTGGGGTCGGCGGCGACCTTGGAGTTGATCTCGCCGCTGGCGTGGTAGCGCAGGATGGGGCGGATCTGCTCGGAGAGGGACTGGCTGACCAGGTTGCCGATGAAGATCGCGGCGAGGGCGGCGCTTTCGGCGAAGAAGTTTTCCTGGAAGTAGTAGTGGCCGGAAAGCTCGCCCGCGAAGATCGCGTTGGCCTCGCGCATCTGCTGCTTGATGAAGGCGTGGCCGACGCGGGACATGGCGGGCGTGCCCCCGTTCTCCTCGATCAGCTCCTTCACCGACCAACTGCTGCGCAGGTCGTAGAACACGGTGCCCTTCTGCTTCGCCAGGATCGCCTCGGCGATCAGCGCCGTGGTCATGTCGTTGGAGATGATCTCGCCGCGCTCGTCCACGAAGCCGGCCCGGTCGGCGTCGCCGTCGAAGTAGATGCCGAAGTCGAACGCGCCACCGCGCACCAGCTTCTGGAGGGGCTCGAAGGTCTCGAGGTGGAGGGGGTTGGCCTCGTGGTTGGGGAAGGTGCCGTCGAGCACGTCGAACAGCGGCTCGATCTCCATGAGTCCCTGGAGCACGCGGCCCTCGAGGATGCCCATGCCGTTGGCGTAGTCGATGGCGACCTTCACCGGCCGCTTGAATTCGGCGAAGCGGCGGATGTGGGCGACGTACTCGTCGACGATGTCGTGGGTGCTCACCGTGCCGGGGGTGGCGGCGGGCGCGTCGAAGGCTTCCGACGCCACGATCTGGCCGATCTCGGCGATGCCGGTCGAGCCGCTGAGGGGGATGGCCTGTTCACGGCACATTTTAAAACCGTTGTACTCGCCGGGGTTGTGGGAGGCGGTGATCATGATGCTCGAATCGGCGCCGAGCTTGCCGTTGGCGAAGTAGTTCATCGGAGTGGAGACCAGGCCGATGTCGATGACGTCCACCCCCTGCTCGGTCAGGCCCCGGGAGAGGGCCTCGAAGAGGGGCTGCGAATGGGGGCGCATGTCGCGGCCGATCACCGTCTTGCGGCATTTGAGGAAGGTGGCGAAGGCCCGGCCCACCTTGTAGGCGATGTCCTCGGTGAGTTCGGTGCCGTAAATGCCGCGGATGTCATAGGCTTTGAAAATGCCGGCCATGGGGATCTCCTGAACGATGGGGGTGGAACGAAAACGGAGCCTGCACTCTAAAGAGAGCGGCAGGCCGATGCAAGCCTGCACGTTCACGCCAGCCGCCGGTTGCTGGCTGCGCGATGAGGAGGGCGGCGGCGGGGTTGCCGGGGCCCGGCCGGACGCAGGCCGTCGTGGGGCCTCCGCGTTGCCCGCTCCTGCGGGTGGCGCCCTTACCCGTCTAGCTTCGGATCAAAGAGAACGACACGAAACCCACATACTCATACAATTCAAAAGAGAATAGTTGAAAATTAACTCGACGCTCCCCCGATTTCCGCGATAGGCATTGCCTGCGAAAGGTCGATTATGAAGCTACTCATCCTACTCCCCCTTCTCGCCTTCTCCCTTGGTGGTTTTGTGGTGGCCGTGCGGGCTGCGGATCGCGCTCCCGACCCAGCGCCTATTCCCATCGAGCGCTTGCGGGAGAATTTTCTGAGCTGGAAGTTCGGTATGTTTATCCACTTCAATGTCGCCACCTACCATGAGCGCGGGTGGGCCACGGGCTACGAGGACCCGGCTACCTTCGCTCCGGACAAGCTAGATTGTGAACAATGGATCAGAGCGGCAAAATCTGCAGGCATGCGCTACGCGGTTCTCACCGTCAAGCACACCGGCGGCTGGTGCCTGTGGCCTAGCGAGCACACGAAAAGCCACAACACCTCCGCGTTCGTCAATTTCAGGGAGGGCCAGGGCGACCTCGTGCGCGAATTCGTTGATGCCTGCCGTAAGCACGGTTTAAACGTGGGGTTCTATTACTGCTTCCCGCGTGACTTCATCAAAGATGGGGATCTTAAAGAAGGGCAGAAGAATCTCCGGGGCTTGCCGCCCGAGGCCCAGGGGACGGAAAATTTCACGGCCTTTATTAAAAAGCAGATGACCGAGCTGCTCTCCCAGTACGGGAAGATCGACCTCGTTTGGATTGACCAATTCAACGGCGATACGGGGAGCGACTGGGCGGATATTCGTCAGCACATGAAGGCTCTGCAGCCCAATTGCCTTATTATCGCCAACAATAGCCTCGATTTCTCGGATACAGACATCCACAGCTATGAGTATCCCTACCTATTGGTCCGACGGCCCGAGCGGGTGCTTCCGCCCGAGAACAACAGTTCCCCGGCCGAGGTTAGTGATAAAATGGGGCCCCGCTGGTTCTGGACGGTAAAGGAAACCAAGGACAACATTAAGACAGCCCAAGAAATCGTGGACAAACTGAAGCTCTGCAACGAGCGAAACGCGAACTACCTGCTCAATGTCGTGCCCGATAAGTCAGGGCTGATCCCTGCCTACGCGGTCGAAGAGCTAAAAGAAGTAGGGGAATTGCTGCGAGCCGAGGAGCAGTAGATTTACCATGAAAAAAGGCCTTCCCTATCATTGGAGCAACCACACGGTTTCCTACGCCCGGCGCGGACTGGACAGCTCGGATTCCGTTCCGCTCGGGAACGGGGATGTCGCCATCAACCTCTGGGTGGAGGACGATGGCGACCTTCTTTTCTTCATCGCAAAATCCGATGCGTTCTCGGAGCTGAACCAACTGCTGAAGCTTGGCCGCATTCGCGTCTCGTTTGATCCCAACCCCTTTGTCGACGGGCAGGCCTTCGAGCTTGCTCTCGATACCTCCACCGGTATTGCCACGGTAGCCGCCGGCGACTTTGCCATGGAGATTTGGGTGGATGCGCACGCGCCAAACATCCGGATGCGCGTGGCACGCCCCACGGCCTTCAACTACCGCGTTAAGCTTGAAAACTGGAGGCAGTATCCCCGAACGCTTTTCAACCGCCACAAAAGCGTCTGGGATTTCTATGAAATTCGCAGCGTGATCGACTGCATCAATACAAAGGAGCCGTTTGTTACGCTGGATCCGGATCGGTTTTTCGACGAAGAACAGGCGCTGCTGTGGGCCCACTGCAATCCGGAATGGACGGTCTGGGACGAAAGCGTGCGCAATACCGGATGCGAGGCGTTCAAAGACATCATTCCCAATCCCATTGGCAGCCGTATCACAGGCGCACGGGTGTTCTCCGCCGACCTCGAGGTTGTGGACCGGTTCACGCTGGCATCCCCGGTTCCGGTTTCGCAATCCGAACTGGCCGTGACGGTCTGGTCCGAGCAGACGCCTGATCTCGATGGCTGGAAAGAAACGATTCGCTCCCTTGCGCCCGCCGCCGGCACCTATGCCGGGGCACGGGCGGCGCATGCAGAATGGTGGCGGGAGAGGAAGGAGCGCCATTTCATCCGGCTGGGCGGAACAGCCGAGGCGGAGCACGTCGGCATGTGCTACGAGCTGCAGCGCTACGTCATGCAGTGTGCCGGCCGGGGCACCGGCCCGATCCACTTCAATGGATCGCTGTTCAACGTCGACTGGCATGTGATCCACGACAACGGAAAGACCGAAACCTACAATGCCGACTACCGGCGGTGGGGCAATATTCATCTGCTCCAGAACACCCGCCTGTCCTACTGGGGGATGCTGGTCAGCGGCGATGCGGAATTCATGAAGCCCTTTTTCGATTGGTACAAGGACGTCCTGCCCGTGGCGCGCAGGAAGTGCGAGACCTACTACGGGCATGACGGGGTACTCATCACCGATTGCATGTCGCTGTGGGGCGCGCCCCCCGCCGGAGGGCTTCACGCCTGTCGGGATCTTCGGGAGTGGTACAGCGGCTGGCAGCACCGGTATCACTCGCCGGTGCTGGAGTTTGTCATGCTGGCCCTCGATTACTATGCGTTCTATCCGGACGCCGACTTCCTCTCCGGCACGCTGCTTCCGGCCTGGGAGGGCGCGGCGCAGTTCTACCTCCATCACTTCGAGAAGGATCCCGCCGGCAAGCTGGTCATTCGCGGATCCGCGCTGGAGCAGTACCACGATACGATCAACCCCCTGCCCGATGTCGCGGGCCTACGGATGGGGGCCGAGCGGATACTCGCCATCGATGGGCTTCCCGGGGAGATCCGGCAGTTGACCGAGCGTCTGCGGGACATGATCCCGGAAATCCCCCTTTGCCGGGTGGATACGAGGTTTCCCGTCATGGAGTCCCGCGTTGCCGAGGCGTGGGCGCCCATCGGGGTCCCGCTGGACCCGCCGCCACAGTTTGGCGAGGATGACGAAACGCGCATCGCGCCAGCCGAAAAGCTCCTGTCCGAAGGATGGAACGTCGAGAACCCGGAACTGTACGCCATCTTTCCCTACCGAATCCACTGCATGGCGAACGGGGATGTCGAGCTTGCGAAGCGGTCGTTTCTGAACCGGCGCTTCACCCATGACTGGGGCTGGGCGCAGGACCCCGTGCAGGCCGCGATGTGCGGCCTGGTGGACGAAGCGAGGGCCCGGGTTGTATCGCGCTGCCGGCGGAAAATGCCGCAGGCCAGCTTCCCGGCGTTCTGGGAGATCGGCTTCGACTGGGCGCCCGACCAGGACAACGGCGGTATCCTCACGATGGCGCTGCAGTCGATGCTGATCCAGTGTCACGGAGACAAAATCCTTCTTTTCCCGGCCTGGCCGAAAGATTGGGATGTGCGCTTCAGGCTATTTGCTCCCCATCAAACGATAGTGGAAGGGGAGCTGGCGGGCGGCGAGTTGAAGAGCTTAACCGTAAGTCCCCCGGGGCGCGCCAAGGACATTCACAACTGCGCGGGCTGATCCGTCGCCCGCCCGCTGTATGTGCCCTGGGCGGACCGGTTGGGTCCGCAGAAATCTTACGTGCGGGCCAAAATTCCCGCCGTTCCATTTTTCAGTTGCGCATCCCTGCTGGCTTCGTCATGCTGGCACCTAGTAAATCGCTTAACTAAACAGGATTGCCATGCCCGGATGGATAAAAGGCGCGCTGATTGGCGTACTCACGCTCACGGTTTTGTGGCTGCTCTACCCCAAGCCTTCCCAGACCTTCGCCGAGGAAGGGGTGGTGGAGATTCGCTACATGTCCCCGGATGGGCCGATCCAGGATGCGATGGAGGCGGCGGTGCGGGAGTTCGAGCTGCTGAGCGAGCG
The DNA here is from genome assembly GCA_965651915.1 of uncultured bacterium. Classification (GTDB taxonomy): domain Bacteria; phylum Verrucomicrobiota; class Kiritimatiellia; order CBFGVE01; family CBFGVE01; genus CBFGVE01. The sequence goes on along the minus strand of CBFGVE010000040.1, from coordinate 6,187 downwards.
CCGCCACCGGGAATCGGGCGGAGCCTACCCGCGCTACAAGGTTGTCGCCGGCCAGACCGCCTCGCGCAACCAGACCGAGGATCCGACGCGCTTCCTGCTGAGCCTGGCTGGTGGCTCGCCGCCCGACGTGATTTTCTTCGACCGCTTCGCCATCAGCGAGTGGGCCGCCCGAGGAGCCTTCACCCCGCTCGACGACTACGTTGCCCGCGACGCCCAGGCTTGGGCCGAGTGGGAGCAGACCCGGGCGAGCGACCCCGAGGCCCTTCCTCCGTGGCCCGGCGCCCTCGCCGAGGCCCCACGCGCTCCCGGCGCCCGCCCCCTCGGAACCATCCTGCCGGTCCGCGAGGAGAATTTCTACCCCGCCTGCTGGGACGAGGCTGTCTTCACCGATCCCCAGACCGGCGCGAGCGGCGTCTACGGCATTCCCAGCAACGCCGACAACCGGGTGCTGCTCTACAACAAGGACATGCTGATTCGCCACGGCTTCACCAACGCGCTGGGCCAGGCCCAACCCCCGCGCACCTGGGAGGAGCTGGAGGAGATGGCGGTCGCCATGACCGAGCGGGACGAGCGCGGACAGCTCCGGCGCGTGGGGTTCATTCCCATCTTCGGCAATTCGTGGCTCTACATGTACGGCTGGCAGGCGGGCGGGGAGTTTCTTAGCGAGGACGGCAAGACCGTCACCCTCAACCATCCCCGCGTGGTCGACGCCCTAGAGTACATCACCAAGCTCTACGACCGCCTCGGCGGCGTTCGCGAGGTCAACAGCTTCCAGAACACCTTCCAGGGCGAGGCCCTCGACCCCTTCATCACCGGCAAGGTGGCGATGAAGATCGACGGCGTGTGGGTGATGTCCTCCCTGGCCTTCTACGGTCGCGACCTGAACTTCGGCGCGGCTCCGCCGCCCATGCCCGCCGCCGAGCTGGAGAAGGGCCGCAAGCCGTTGAGCTGGCTCGCCGGCTGGGCCTACGCCATCCCCTCCACCTCGCAGCAGAAGGATGGAGCCTGGGAGTTGATCCGCTTCCTCGCCAGCCAGCGCGCGCTGGAGATCATGATGGTCTCCGAACACCAGACCTACATGGCCCAGGGCCGCCCGTTCATTCCCCGCCAGTATCCCAACCGCGCCCAGAACGAGTGGGTCTACCGCGAGTTCATCGAGAACGACCCCATTCTCGAACCCAAGTTCAAGGAGGCGATGGCGGTGTTTAACGGCCTCCTCGAAGACTCGCGCTATCGCCCGGTCACGGCGGTGGGGCAGAAGCTGTGGAACGCGCAGATCTTCGCTATGGAGGAGGCGATCAACCATAAGAAGAGCGCCCAGGAAGCCCTCGACTACCACACCGCTATCGTGCAGCGGAGCCTCGACCGCATCCTCCATCCGCCCAAGGGCACCCGCATCGGCAACTGGAACTGGTTCTTCGTTCTCTACGGCGCATTGATCGTCGCGGTGATCGTGCTGGTATATCGCCGCGACACGGGAGCGCAGAAGCAGAAGAAGCCGGGACGCTTCTCGCTGGCCAAGCTGTTCGGAGCCGAGGACGCGCGGCCCGCCGTGGTCGAGGGCATGAAGGGCTCCTACTTCCGCTCCGAATGGCGCGGCGGGGTGATCTGCGCCCTGCCGTGGATTATCGGCTTCATCGTGTTCACCGGTGGCCCGCTGCTCTTCTCCATCGTCATCAGCTTCTGCCGCTACGACATTCTCAATCCCGCCGAGTTCACCGGGCTCGCCAACTACCGCTACATGCTATTCGAAGACGAGCTGTTCTGGAAGTCGCTATGGAACACCGTGTTCATGGTCGTGGGCATACCGATCGGCCTGGCCATGGGGCTGGGCATGGCCTTGTTGCTCACCCAGAAGGTACGAGGCGTCGCGGTCTGGCGTACCCTCTTCTACCTGCCCAGCATCGTGCCCATGGTCGCGGCGAGCATTCTCTGGATCTGGATTTTCAATCCGCAGAGCGGCATGCTGAACCAGCTCCTCGATCTGGTCGGTATCAGCGGTCCCTACTGGCTGCAGGACGAGAACACCAGCAAATGGTCGCTCATTCTCATGGGGTTGTGGACGGCCGGTGGCGGCATGATCATCTGGATCGCCGGCATCAAGGGCATTAGCGAGTCCTACTACGAAGCCGCCTCGATCGATGGCGCCAACGCCTGGCAGAAGTTCTGCCACATCACCATTCCCCAGCTCACCCCCTACATCTTCTTCAACCTGGTGATGGGCCTCATCGGGACCTTCCAGATCTTCACCCAGGCCTTCATCATGACTGCGGGCGGCCCGGTGAACTCGACCCTGTTCTACGTGTACCACCTGTTCAACAACGCCTTCCGCTACCTGGAAATGGGCTACGCCTGCTCGATGGCCTGGTTCCTGTTCCTCATCGTGCTGATCATCACCATCGTGCAAATGAAGCTTTCCAAGAAATGGGTGCACTATGAAGGGCAGTAGTACGCGCCGCGCCAACGCCGGCACTCAGGACGCCACCGCCCGCGCCGACCTCGTCGCGCGGCGGGCCCTGGGGGTGTCCCGGGCCCTGCTCATCTACGGCCTGCTGCTCGGAGGCGCCGTGGTGTTCAGCCTGCCATTCATCTGGATGATCGGCACCAGCTTCAAGGTGGACCGCGAGATGTTCAGCGAGGAGATCACCTTCCTGCCCATGCGGCCCGTGCCCGCAGTGTCCTCGCCCTACCTCGACGACCGCTTCTTCAAGGAAGTCGACACCGCCCGCTACGAACGGGTCGAGCCGATGATCCTCGAGGCCGTCGCCCAGCACGGGCTAAACCTTCCCGAGGGCACCCGCAACGGCCCGAGCGCGGCGGAAATCCTGCTGCCTGGCGTCTACCGCAGGCTGGTCGACCTGCTGCCCACCGCCGCCTGGGAGCAGGGCGACGAGGCGCTGGCCCAGTCCATCCGCGAGCGGGTCGACGCTGGCATGCTCGACGAGCTGGGCAGGCGCGTCCTCCGCCACCTCCGCCTCGGCCCGGTGCGCGTCCGTAGCTTCGACCTCCAGGAGCAGGAGGTCACGGCCAACCGCTCCATCGCCGATTTCTGGCAGATCGACCCCGCCGCGCCCGCGCGCATCGTGGATATACCCGATAGCGCGACCCCCCAGGCCGGGCTCCATTACGACTTCACCAATGCGGAGAGCGGACAGGTCGAGCTAGTCCGCACCATCGACCTTCCGTTCGCCGCCGACCGGCTGTTCCGCATCCAGATCTCCCTCCAGCCCGACGACTCCTGGCATGCCGTGAAGTTCCGGTTCGAGCGCAACGGAACCCTCTACGAAGGCGTCCGCCCCGAATTCATGGGCAACTTCCAGCCGCTGGTCGTCACCCTCCAGGAATACGGGCCGGACGACCAGTCCGACGCCAGCAAGATCAAGCTTTGGATCGCCTGCAAACCGGTCGACTCTGGGCCCCAGTACGAGTCGGGCGAGAACCGGGTCAAGGTCACCATGGTCATGGAGCAGAACACCGACTTCGGCGCGGCCTGGGCCAAGGGCTACCGGAACTACCGGGGTGCCCTCAACTACATCCCCTTCTGGCGCTACCTGTCCACCAGCATCCTCCTCGTCGTGCTCAACATCATCGGCAACATCTTCTCCTGTTCGATTGTCGCCTACTCCTTCGCCCGGCTCCAGTGGCCGGGGCGCAACCTCGCCTTCGGCCTGATGATGGCCACCCTGATGATTCCGCCGCAGGTCACGATGATCCCCTTCTTCCTCATCATGAAGAACATCGGCTGGTACAACACGCTGAGCCCGCTGTGGGTGATGAGCTTCTTCGGCAACGCCTTCAACATCTTCCTGCTGCGGCAGTTCATGATGGGCATCCCCCGCGACCTCGAGGACGCCGCGAAGATCGACGGCTGCAACTTCCTCCAGATCTATGCCTACGTGATGATGCCGCTGATCAAGCCCACCCTCGCCTGCATCGCGATTTTCACCTTCATGGGGGTGTGGAACGACTTCATGGGGCCGCTCATCTTCCTCGCCGACCAGCGCCTCTACCCGCTCTCGCTCGGCCTCTACGCCCTCAACGTGCAGGCGGGCGGGAATTTCGGCATGCTCATGGCGGGCTCGCTGCTGATGACCCTGCCGGTCATCATGATCTTCTTCTTCGCCCAGAAGTATTTCATCCAGGGCATCGCGCTGACCGGCACCAAGGGCTGATTCCAAATTCGCGTTGGGCGGAGGTGAGGGAGCGTCAGCACCCGCGAGACCAAATCCCACCGTCCCCCGTGCCACCGGCGTTCGCAGGGGCGCCGCGAGGCGCTATCCCCCCGAAGACACGGCCCCGCGGCCGCGCCACAAACTTCCTTCCGCGCCCTCCGCGCGTTTCGCGGCGGCCCCCCTCCCGCGCCGAAAAATTTTCCGCGCAAAAACCCCCAATAAATACAGTTCAAATGAAATAAACTGAAAAAACATCTCGACTAGCCCGGCCAAAATCTACTAGCACCATCCCATCTGCACGGGAGGCCCCGCCACAGCGGCGGAGTCCGGGATGCGGGGTTTCCGACGGAGCAAGGAGAGGCAGGCCATGGAAGGAAAGCACGAGCCGCAGGCGGGAGCGGAGCCAGGAGCGGCAGCGGGATCCCCCGCGCCCACGCCACCCGCGTCCCGACACCCCCTCCGCATTCGCATCCCCGCGCCCCCCCCGTCCCGTCACCCCCTTCCCGTCCCCTCCCTCCCCCCCACCAGGAGCGCCGCCATGCCCGCGACCCGCCCGCGTCCCCCCGCCGCCCTGCTCGCCGCCGCCCTGCTCGCCGCCGCCCTCCTCGCCCTCGCGCCCCATGCCGGCCTGGCGCGCACGCTGTTCCACGCCGACTTCGAGGGAGGCCTCCGGCAGCCCGCCGCCGCGGACGTGCTCAACACCGGCACCTCCACCGGGTCCTGGACCGCCTACGACATCTTCGCCTCCCGGATCGTGCCGGACAACGGGAGCGGCAAGACCCGGGCCGTCATCTTCAACGCCCTCAGCGACGGCGAGGCCTACGACTTCACGGCCCGGCCCGCCGCCCCCGCCACGCTGAGCGACGACGAGCCCGCCATATTCACCTTCCAGGCCTCGCTCCGCCGCCAGCTCGGCTCCGGCAGCCGGTCCAACCACATCGTCGGGCTCGACGCCCACGGCAGCGAGGTCTTCCGCCTGCTCGTGGAGGCCGTGCCCAGCACCGTCCTGCGGGTGGTCCGGGCGAACGGGACCGTTTCCACCGTGGGCACCCTGCTGCACCACCAGGCCAACGCCACCTACGACCCCGCCAAGCTCCGCACCGCCACCCTGACCCTGCGCGGAACCACCATGGACATCCATTTCCAGGGCGCCCCGGTGTTCTCCGGCCTCGCCTACCGCACCGCCGGCGCCGGCCACGTCGCCGCCATCCGCTTCACCGGAGACGACCACTTCACCGGCGCGCACTACGACAACATCGTCCTGACGCAGGGCGGCTCCCCCGCCGCCTTCACCCCGCCGCCGTCCGCGCCCGCCTGGATGGGCGTCCCCGCGTCCGCCGTCCGCCACGACGGGGGGAACCCCGGCACCTTCTCCGTCTGGCTCAACGACGCCGGCGACCCGCTTCCCGTCGCCGTCAGCTACCGCGACGCCGGCGGCGGGGATCCGTGGCAGACCGGCCCGATGGCCCGGGACGGCGTGGAGAACGGCCTGGCCCGGTGGACCTACACGCCCGCCGGCCCGTTCCCCCCGGACACGCTGGTGGCCTTCTACTTCCACGGGGAGACCTCCGCCGGCCTCGCCCTCGCCGACGGCACCGCCATGGAGCCGTACCACGCGCGCCCCGGCGCCGGGGCGCTCGAAGCCGTCGGGCCGACCGCCCACCTCCCCGCCGGCGCCAACCTGGTCGCCGGGCTCGACGTGTGGGCCTGGACCGAAACCTCCGCCCCCGGCGCCGCCGACCGCGTGTTCGTCTTCCACTCGGCCGACGGCACCAACTGGAGCGCCGGCCGCATGCCGTATGCCGGCGCCGCCTCCTCCACCGACCTGTGGAGCATGAACCTCGGCCGATTCAGCCGGGGCACCGTGCTGGAGTACTTCGCCGGGGCCCACGGCGGCACCAGCACCCTCTGGGACGCCCAGGCGGGGGGACACTACCAGGCCGCCGTCGGCGAGGGACTGGGCCTGTCCTGGCTGGGGAACGCCTTGCAGGAGCCCCACGACCACCAGCTCGCCG